>VGLH01000030.1 GCA_016866785.1 Candidatus Poribacteria bacterium | reverse complement strand
CGCGGTCAGTTCCTCGGAACCGCGAACTTCGAGAATGCCGTTCATCGCTGTCGGGCTGTCGGAGTAGGTCGTCGGAACCGAGCCGACGAAATCGCCGGCGGCGACGGCGGATCGGGCGAGCGGTATCTCCTCTCGGTCGCCATTGAGTCCGCCCGAAACGACCACGCGTGCTGGTTCATCGATGTCATCGGCTTCGATGACCCTCAGAAAGAGCGCGTCCCCGGCGTTGAACCGGCTGACCGGCTTCACGTAGTCGCCCGACACGAGCAGCACCATGCCGTCAGCGCCCGTCATCGTGCTTCCGCCCATGGACAGCGGCACGTCGGTGGCTCCAGATCCGAGCAGACGGTCCGTGTATTCGACGTTGACGCGCTCCCCGCCACCGACCTCCAGCGTTTCGTTGTCGGGAATCGCCGCTGTCGCGTAGGAGGTTCTCAGAATGCCCTCGAACACGATCGAGTCGGGCCCGCTCTCGACGAGCCGAACCGTCGCCGTGTCGCCCGTGGTCTCCGCCGTTGCGGTCGCCTCGGCGTACTCGACCGCCCCGGGGTCTCGGTTCAGATCGCTGTCCTCGACGCGCACGATGAGGGGCGTTCCGGCGCGGAACAGGATGTCGGAACCCATCGACGGCGCGAACTTCCCTCCGGGCGTACGGAGCCGCATGAGCGCCGTCGCCCCGATGGCGACGCGCAGGCGCATCTCGACCGGGACGTGCGTCGCCCCGGATGCCTGAACGCGGTCGTCGTAGAGGACGCGCGCCTCGCGGTCTCCGGTGACTTGGAGCGCATCGTCGGCAACGGGCTCCTCGCCGTACGCGGTGCGCAACTCGCCGTCAAAAACGCCCGGTTCCGATTCCGTCAAGATGACTTTCGCCACGTCCTCGGCGCCTCCGTCACCGGCTCGGGAGCTGACCGTCACGACGGCTTCCCGCGGACCGTCACCGGACGGAATCTCCGATTCCAAGTCCGTATCGACGACTCGAATCCGCACGGTTCTTCCAGCAAAAAGGACGGCGACGGAGTTTCCCTCGGAATCGCGCGCCGCGATGGTTCCGTCCACGCCGGTGATGACCGTCGCAGCCGCCTCGGAAGCTCCAGCCTGGTTCGGGGGCTCGTAGAGCGAGTCTTCGTAACGGATCCGTATCTCGGAGGAACCGATGACGCTCAGCGCAGCCTCATTCGACCCGACTTCCATCGACAAGCGCGTCGGCAACGCCGCCGAGAAGTATTCGCTGTCGGTCGCCTTCGCCGAAGCGTCGTAGAGGGCGTTGGCGTCGCGCTCGGTGAGCAGGACACGACGTTGCGCAGCCGGGGAGTCCGTTTCGAGCAGAACCGCGACGGAATCCGCAACGGACGGGCTCCGGTTCGCGTCTGGGTCGCGGACGACGAGCCACAGGATATCGCCGGCGTACATGCGCTCGACGCCCGCCCGAACCGCCGAGGGATCGCCGGAAGACGGGTTCGCGACGTCGATCCGCACGTCGCTTCGAACGGGACCGACCAGGCGAACGGGCCCCCAGCGGCTCGGGGCATCGTCTGGACTCGACGCGACCCAATGGGATCGTCTGCCGTCTCGTGTTGTCAGGATGTAGTTCATCCCGAACTGCGCGCCGGATTGGGGTCTCCAGGCGTCGAGCAGTCCGGCTCGCGGCAGCTTCGCTTCGAGCACGTAGCGGTCGCCTGACCGCGCGCCACGGTGCTCAACGGGTGGGATGCCTGCCGGTCCTGCCTCCTCGTCGGAGAAGTGACGCACGTAGCGCAGGACCTCGTTTCCGCTGCCGAACCTGAAGAATCGGAGATGGACGTCGCCGCGTCGGTAGGTCGTCGGGGAGCGCGTGTTCGCCGAGTCGATGAAGACGTCCAGCGTGTCCATCAGCGCCGCGCCGGAAGGCAGCGACCGCCGAGGTACGCTCATTGCCAGATACAGCGCGTCGTCGTCCCATTGGAGCCACGCCGTCGCGTCGGAGATACCGCCCGTGGCAGTCAGCGCCGCGACATCCGCCCAGTCGTCGAGCTCCCCATCGATCGCGATGGGCCCGCTCGCCCGGATCGCCCTGCCGGAGGCGCGCGACTGCGAAGGCGAGTCGCCGACCCCGGACGGACGAGCCTCGAACAGCGTCACCTCGGAGACGACGGCGTTGGGTCCCGCCAGTCGGTTCATCTGGACAGCGACTTCACCATCGGCGTATGCCGCCGCCGGCAGGTGAAATGCCATCGCCTTCGGCTCGCCGGAGGGGATCGTCACTTCGTCGGCGTGCAGCAGGAAACCATCGGCGATCAGGTTCTGAGATCGCCCACCGCCCTTGTTCTGTAGGTACGTGACCTGGATCCAGTAGAGCCGGTCTGCGGACAGATCGGAGTAGTGGAACCGCAATCCGTCGTAGTGGTAGGCGAAGGTGGTCAACGCGTCCGGCACTTCCCTGTCGATATCGTCTCCGGTGCGCCAGCCGAAGCGATCCGGCGTCGTGACCTCTCCGCCTCGGTCGAACACGTAGCCCGTCGTCAGGTTCGGCGACCTTCTCAGGTCCACGCCGCAGTTGTCGTACGCAACGGCGACGGGCGTGTAGTCCGCCATCGACTCGGCGGCAGTGTTCCGAAGCCGGTAGGCATCCGTGAAGACCTCGACCTCCCTCAGTTCCGCGTAGCGACCGTACCACGCTCCCTCCGGGATGAGGACGCGCATGAACCGAGTCTGGAGAGGCTCCGGGAGACGGTGGACATAGCTGCGCGTCTCGTCAGCCAGCGCCCCGGACGTGTGGATCGGCTCAAAGGATCGTCCGTCGTCGCTGAACTCGACCCGGTACGACTTGGGACAGTTTCCGGGTCCGACAACCGTGACGCGAGTGCCATACACGCGCTGGCGTGCGCCGAGGTCCAGCAGGACCCAGGCATCGGACTTCGGGGTGCGGAGCTGCGTCTCGGTGGTTCGTTTGCCGTCCTTCTCCGTCGTGACCTTGACGCGCTCCGCGCCGCTCCATACCTGACCGCCGGCGATCCTGCCATCGATCAGGTAGGGGGCATCCTGTTCGTTGTGCGAGGTCGTGACCGATCGGATGGGATTCCAGTCGCGACGATACAAGGGCCCAGCGCGGATGCCCTTGACCGCCGGCTTGCCGCTGAACCAGTCGGTGACGGCGACCTGCACCCACCGAGCTTCGTGAGCGTTGGCGAAGGTCTGGATCGTGTAGGGGTAGAATCGCGAGGCGCTCCGCCAAGCGAACGCCCTGCGGTAGGTTCCCGCTCGAGTCGGGCTGACGAGGACCTCGTAGTACTTGGGACCGTTGTCGGTCGCATTGTCGAACGTGATATCCACCCGATCGATCTCGTAGACGAAGCCGAGATCGACCGTCGCGACGACGGGATCGGCACGCTGGACGACCGGGAACCGAGGCGGTTCGCCGTCGATTTTCCGCGCGGTCGTGACCCAGACACCTTCCGGCTCGGACGCGGGCAGTTCGGGGCGCGGGTAGAACAGGAACCCCAGCAGACCGATGCCGGCTACGAGAACTGCCAACCGCGCGTCCATCGGGCTTCCGGTTCCTTCGTCAGAGGACGAACAGTCCGACCGAGATGTTCGTCTCTCTCTGATTGCCGCCGACGGGCTGCAGGAACGCCTGGTTCACGAAATCCACGGTCGTGATCAGCCCGATGTCCTGTCCGAACGCCTTGCCCTGGAGCACGAGCTCCAGGAACCCCACCCGCCGGTTGTAGTCGTTGCGCGACACGACCAGGTCGCGCCACGTGAGGTACTGAACGCCGCCTGAAAGCTGGAGCTCCTGCGCGACCTGATGCGTCAGCGTCAGCATGTACGCATTTCGGATCGCGCTCGTCTCCATCGCGGGGTCTGCCGGCGACGCGAAGCCCAGCGTCCGGTCGTTGCGGAACGCCGGTGAAAGCACCATGTCGTCGCGCATTTGCCATTGGTAGCGCACCTGGTTGATGAGCTGCGCGTCCGTGACATGAGTGCGCGACGCGAAGAGCGTATTGAACTCGTACTTGAACTTGGACCGGATCGTGAGCTTCGGAACGTTGTCGTAGTCCGCGATGAACGTGACGATGTTACCGAGATAGTCGCCTAGTGCCAACTCGTCGCGGACCAGCTTGCCTCGGAAGATGACGTCGTCGGGGATTTCGTCGCGGGAACGGCGCACCGTGTATCGGGCTTTGACGAATCCGAAGTCCGGGATGCGCGTCGGCTCGTAGGCGAGAATCTGATATGCCCCGACGGCGTAGGTTCCGCTCGACGTCATCGATTTCTCGTAATAGCCGGGGATGAGGGCGAGACCCTTGGCGATGGGCAGATCGACGATGGCGTATGTGTGGAACCCCCGGCTGCCCTCGTCGTAGTCGAGCCTGTAGTTGGGCTTCGTGTTGTCTTCGAGGTTGTCCGGCACGCCGTTATTGTTGAAGTCCATCGACTCGCGGCTCAGCCCGAGCAGAAACTTCGGCGGGTCCGCCTCGAACAGCAGGAAGTCGTCGTCCCAGTCCTTCACGCCGTCGCGATCGCGGTCGTCCTGGTCGCTGCCGGCGAAGGGCACCGAGGGCTCGCGAGCGTCGAGGTAGGGGTCCTCGTTGTCGTTGTCGTCGATGAACGACGAGGCGTTGTAGAACGGATCGATGGTCGTGTATTCGCCCGACCAGAACAGGGGTCCGAACCGGCGGTTCACCTCGACGTACCACGCGTCCGCGACCGTGCGTCGGCGCTCGGCGTCGAACAGAGGGTATTGAAGCGTCTGGCTGTACCACGACCGCTCGCTCTCGATGGCGAAGCCCCCCAGTGTGGTCTGGATATCCACGCCGAAGGTCGTCTCGTCGGTCAGTTCGCCGTAATGGAACGAACGGACGCGCCGGTTCGCGCCGTCCTGCACGTTCCCGTCGGCGTCGAGCTTGCGCTCCCAGGTCGCCCCGTCGCGAGAGAGCTCGACCACGTAGTCGTTTGCGATGTCGATACGGAACTCGACGGATCGGATGTCCTGCGGACTGAACAGCGGGAACCGGTAGACGAACGCGGCGTCTCCGTTCGCCTCGCGAGCGTCTCCTGCCAGCGAGCGACGGCTCTGCGACCCGGGTTCCAAGATGCCAGGGAGCTCTCTGCCGCCCTTGACGTCGTAACGCACGTCGCCGTCGATCACGACCTGCACGCGATGGACTCGGGCTCCGCCGCCGTCGTCCGGTGAGCCATCGCGGAAGCGCAGGCGGAGCTCCGACGGCGGCGACGCTGTCACGACTCCTCGGAAGGGGTTCGTGGCGCGCGCCAAGTCGTAGCTCGTGAAGAACCGATTCACGTAGCTGATTCCGATCCGTGGCAGGGGCAGGTTCACCTCCGCCAGGTCCGCCACGCGGATCGGACGCGCCCCCAGGTTCGTCTCGGCGCGCAGTCCAGCCATGAACCAGTCGGCGCGGCTCTCGATATCCTTGCCCTCGATGGGGCGCCCGGCGCTGTCGAACGTCGGATTGGTGAGCCGCGAAAGGAACACGGATGCCGACCCTCGCGCGCGCGGCACGGTGACTGTCCACCGCACGGCGTCGAACAGCTCTTTGCTCAGCGTGAAGGCGGAATGCTTCGCCGGGAAGTTCCCGACGGTCAGTTGGTGACGCACCGTCGGACGCTGGATGTCGAACACGAAGTAGTTCCGGTTCCCCGTCTTTTCGCGGAAGAGCTTGTTCCGCGACAGCGTCGAGCTCCCCTCCAGCAGACCGTACCGAGCGTCGATCCCATAGATGGGCGTGCCCTTGCCGAAGAACAGAGGGTTTCCAAGGGGGTCGGCGAGTTGGGCGGACACCATGGAGCCCATCGCAGCGAACAGGGCGCAGACGACGATTCGGATGTACCACTGAGAGCCGACATATGGAGCCGTCGTGTCGTGCATGCGGCTTCCTAGAAGTCGTACGTCGCGCTGACGCGATGCGAGCCGAGCGTGCTCTGCACGGTTCCGATGGGGAGCCACAGGGCGTAATCGAGACGAGTCGACGGGGCGACACGATACCCGACGCCCAGCGTCAGGTTCGTGCCCAGCCCTAAGCCCTCCAGCCGGAATCCGCCGCGTAGCGCCAGGCGCTGTTGGTCGGCAAGCCATTCGAGACCCGTACGGACATCGACATCCTGGAGCTCCAGGACGATGTCGAACGTCCACAGGAACCGCGCGCCGCGCGCGCCGATGCCAAAGGTCGTCTGTACAGGCTGGAGCTCGTCGGTTTCCGACCGATCCGAGACGATGTTCGGCTGGTTGATGTGATGCAGCGCCAAACCGATGGAGACGCCCGGCGCCAACGCGAAGAGCGCGCCCGCAGACAGGCTGAAACGCGGATCGCCGCTCAAGTCTTCCAAAACGGCGCCCGAGGAGGTCAGCGTCGGGGCGGCATCCCAGAACAAGACATCGCCCTGCACGCCGACCGAGAGGACGCGTCCACTCGGACGCTCGCTGACACGCCGCGCCACGCCGACGCCGACGCGGTCCTCCGAGTAGAGCCTGCCCGCTTGAGTCCTCCGCCATGCGAGACCAGCCCCACCCAGCTTCGGCGATGACATGGCGTAGGCGATGTGGTTCTGCCCGATCCCTGTATCATCGCTCAGACCGACATGGAGCCCGGCATAGCTGGCTCCGACCTGCCGTCGCGAGGTTTCCGCCCCGAGCTCGGCGAGACCCGCAGGATTCTGAGCCATGCTGTCCGTGTCCGCCACGACCGCGACGCTCGCCCCGCCCATGCCGAGGTAGCGAGCGCCTGCGAAGGCATCCTGAAACGCGGCGAGGGAAGGACGAGCCGCGAAACCCATCCATCCCATCATGCTAGTCCAGATGAGCACGCGCGCCGTCCTCGTCCAGACGGCACGTCCCAAGAGGCGGGTTGATCGGTCACGCATCGGGCGGCGCGTTGTTGCTGGCATCGCCGATCCGTACGAGCCGGAGTCGCAGGCTGTTCATCACGACGCTCACCGACGACAGCGCCATCGCCAGCGCGGCGGCGATCGGATGCAGCTCGCGGAGCATCAGGGGCATCTGAGGGAGCGACGCCAGGGCTCCAGCGGCGATGGGCACGAGCGTCACGTTGTACGCGAACGCCCAGAAGAGGTTCTGCTTGATGATACGCATCGTCGCGCGGGACAAGGCGATGGCATTCGGAACGCCGTGGAGGTCGCCGCTCATCAGCGTCACGCCCGCCGTCTCCATGGCGACGTCGGTGCCCGTCCCGATGGCAACGCCCACGTCCGCGCGGGCGAGCGCCGGAGCGTCGTTGATTCCGTCGCCCACCATCGCCGTCGCCGCGCCGCCGCTCTGGAGCTTCTCCACCTCTCGCCCCTTATCTTCGGGGAGAACCTCCGCGAGGACAACGTCCACGCCGACCTCGCTCGCGATGGCGTCGGCAGTCGCGCGGTTGTCGCCCGTCATCATGACGGATCGGACGCCTTGATCGCGGAGCCGGCGGATCGCGGATCGCGATGTCGCCTTGACCGTGTCGGCGATCCCGATGACGCCGATTGCCCTGCCGTCGCGCGCCACCCAGACGACCGTGCGCGCGTGCCGTTCGAGTGCGCGCGCGTCGTCAGCGAGCCCGCTCGTCTCGATGCCCTCGGACGCCATCAGGCGATGATTCCCGATGGTGATCGCATCACCTCCGACCGTCGCGCGGACTCCGTGACCTGAGATGGCTTCCAGCGAATCGACGGACAGGTCGGTGGAACCGAGCTCGTCTGCCGCTCGAACGATCGCCTGGGCAAGAGGATGCTCGCTGCCGCGCTCGGCGGCTCCGGCGAGGCGCAGTAAGTCGTCTCGGCCCTGCCCATCCGCCGGGATGACATCGGTGACGACGGGCTCTCCCTGAGTGATCGTGCCGGTCTTGTCGAGCACGACGGTGCGGATGGCGTGGAGCTTCTCCAACGCCTCGCTCGACTTGAAGAGGATGCCGTGCTCGGCTCCCTTGCCGGTTCCCACCATGATCGCGGTCGGGGTCGCCAGTCCCAACGCGCAGGGACAGGCGATGACCAGCACGGCGACCATTCTGACGAAGGCGTGCGTCGCGCTCGACCCCGGAACGAGCGTCCAGACGACGAACGTGACAGCCGCCGCGACGATGATCGCGGGAACGAAGATCGCGGAGACCTGATCCGCGAGGCGTTGGATCGGCGCACGACTCGCCTGCGCCTCTTGGACGAGCCGGATGATCCGCGCCAGCGCCGTCTCGCTGCCGATCCGCGTCGCTCGGACACGGAGCAGACCGTTCTTGTTGAGCGTGCCGCCGGTGGCTGGATCGCCTGGCGACTTGGCGACGGGCATGCTCTCGCCGGTCAGCATCGACTCGTCGACGGCAGACTCGCCTTGGACGATTTCGCCATCCACCGCGATCGTCTCGCCGGGCCGAACGACGACGACATCGCCGACGACGATCCGCTCGATGGGCAGGTCGATCTCCGTGCCGTCGCGGACGACGCGCGCCGTCTTGGAGCGGAGCCCCATCAGCCGCCGGATCGCCGCTCCCGCCTTGCCCTTGGCGCGCACTTCGAGGAGCTTGCCCAGCTTGATCAGCGTGATGATGACGGCAGCCGTCTCGAAGTAGACGTGGCCCTCGGCTCCCGCCAACACGATCTGCGCCGTGACGGCGACGCTATACAAGTACGCGGCGGACGACCCCATCGCGACGAGGACATCCATGTTCGCGGATCGGTTCCGCAGCGACTTGAATCCGCCCACGTAGTAATCGAGCCCGGTGTAGAACTGGACGGGCGTGGCGAACGCCCACATCGCCAGCGCTGCCCACGGCGCGTGCGACCAATGCCCCAAGAGGCCGAAGTCGCGCAACATGCTGAAGGCGAAAAGGGGCCCGGCGAACACCAGACCGACCGTGAACTTGCGGGACTGGTCTCGTATCTCGGCTTCGCGCGCTTCGGCTTCGGCGTCCTCGGCTGTGTCTGCCGGTTCGACGACGTGATAGCCGATCCGCTCCACGGCGGCGGCGATGGCGGCATGGTCCGTCAGCGAGTCGTCGTACGTGACCGTTGCGCTCTCGCTGGCGAAGCTGACGTTTGCCTCCAAGACGCCGTCCACACGTCGGGTCAGCGTGCGCTGGATCGTGTTGGCGCAGTTGGCGCACGTCATGCCGACGATGGGCAGGTTCTCGGTGATCGTTGCCATGCGGGGCCCTCCGTCACCGGTCTTGCGCCTATCGCGTTGCGTCGACCGGATAGCCGATGTCGTCCATCGCCGCCTTGAGCGCTTCGAGCGTCGCAGGAGCTGCGAACTCGACGGTGACCTCCTGCTTGTCCGGGTCGCCGGCAACGGACTGGACGCCTTCCATCTCGGACAGCTCGGCGCGGATGCTTCTCACACAGCCGTCGCAGGAGATCTCGTCGGAGTGCAGGATCGCTCGTGCCATGGGTTGACCTCCTGGTCAGGTAAACTCAGCGTTCCGGTTCATCGATGCGCAGCCCAAATGCGTCGAGTAGGCGTGTGTCGTCCTCTTCGTCGGGAACCGCCTCGTTGTCGAGGTCAGGTTCTGCGTCGCCTCGTTCCTCCACTGGAGGGGCGGCTTCCTGGGCACGTTCGCGTGTGGGCGTCGGTTCGCGGTCGAGCTCTCGCTGCGGTCGCTCAGACGGCCGCCGCTCGCTTCCCACGCGGCGCGCCAGCAGGGCAGACTGCATCGCCAAAACGCCAAAACCCATGGCGACGAGCCATGTCGGCGCGGGCGCTCGGCCTGCTGGAAGCCACAGGGAGACCAAGCCGACAGCGAGGACGATCAGGCTCGGGACGAAGTCGCGCACGAGCGGGCTCCGATCACGCGACAGTGTAGCCGATGCCTGGCACGGTCGCACGCCAACGTGACGCAGTCGCGGAATCGTTGTATCCTGCGTCGCACCGCAAGCGGTTCCACGCGCAAGTGAGCGCGTCGGCGCGTGACGCGCAGCCCGTAGGATGCCCATGCCGAACCTCAAGCTCTGCATGATCTCCGGCTCGTTCGAGTACGACGCGCAACAATCGCTCCAGCTCTTCGCAGAGCACATCGACGGCCGGTTCCCCATCGATACGAACGTCATCGTCTACGCCAACGAGGACGACGACCGCGACCTCTCCCCCATCGACGACTGCGACGTGCTCCTCGTCTTTACGAGGCGGCTGAACACGGCAGGTGCCCAGCTCGACCGGTTCATCGCCTACTGCGACGCCGGACGGCCCATCGTCGGCGTGCGTACGGCGAGCCATGCGTTCCAGAACTGGCTCGTCTTCGACAGACAGGTGCTGGGAGGCAACTATCAGGGCCACTACGGCACGGGTTCCGTCTGCCGCGTCGAACGCGCAGCAGATCACCCGATCCTCGAAGGCGTGTCGGCGTTCGACAGCCACGGGAGCCTCTACAAGAACACGCCGCTGGCTCCCGGCACGGTGCTACTGCTCAACGGCTCGACGCCGGAGCACGTGGAGCCGGTCGCCTGGACGCGCTTCCACAACGGCGGACGCGTCTTCTACACGTCGCTGGGTCACCAGAAGGACTTCAGCGACGCGCCGGACTTCCTCCGATTGCTGGCGAACGGCGTCCTCTGGGCGGGCGGAAGGATATAGGCGCATGCGCCATCTGGCGTTCCTCTGGCTGTTCTTGGCGCTTGTCGTGAGAGCCGACGACCCGGAGCTCGTCGTCGGGCAACGCGAGGACGGGTCCCACGTCGTCGCGACGAGCCAGATCATCCGTCCGGCTGGGAGGTCCGTCGAGTTCGGCGGCAGACCCGTTGACCTCGTCGTGGATCGGCGGGGCTCCAAAGTGTGGGCCAAGGACAACCGGGGACTCGTCCAGATCGACCTGCACGACTGGAGCGTTTGGCAGGAGCTCGCGTTCGAGTCCGGCGGCGGGTCGATGCACGGCATCGCCGTGAGCCGCGACGGAAGCCGCGTTTTCCTGACGACGGCGCAGGACATGCTCTACGAAGCCGTGCCCTTCGATGGCGGCGACATGCAGTGGGCGCGGAAGATCCGTTTGCCGGGCTCCGACGGTGGGAGCTCCCATCCGTGCGGCATTGCGCTGTCGTCAGACGAGCAGACCGCGTACATCTGCCTGTCCCGGAACAACTCGCTGGGCGTCGTCGATCTCTCCTCTGGATCGCTCGTCCGCGAGATACCCGTCGGGATCGCGCCGTTCGATGTCGTCCTGTCGCCGGACGGCTCGACGGCGTACGTCTCCAACTGGGGCGGACGCAGACCTGCCGAAGGCGAGAGAACGGCTCCCTCGGCTGGTTCCCCGACGCTCGTCGATGAGCGCGGCGTCGCGTCCAGCGGCACGCTCTCTGTCATCGACCTAGCCAGCGGCGCAGAGATCGCTCAGATCGCGACAGGCTTGCATCCCTCGGACATCGTCTTGTCACCGGATGGCTCCCGGCTCTACGTCGCCAACGCCAACTCGGACACGGTGAGCGTCATCGACACGGCCGCGCGGACGGTGGTCGAGACCATCTCGATACGGCCCGACCCCTCGCTGCCGTTCGGCAGCGCGACGAACGCGCTCGCTTTGAGCGCCGACGGAACCGTTCTCTACACCGCGAACGCCGGGAACAACGCCGTCGCCGTCATCGAGCTCGGAAGCCCCAGCGCCGTGCGGGGCTTCATCCCAACCGCGTGGTATCCCGGCGCGGTCGCCATCGACGGCGACGAGCTCTTCATCGCCAACGTGAAGGGGCTTGGTTCCCGGAGCCGCAAGCAGGAGGGCTCGGGCTGGAGCGTCTACTGGCACTTAGGGACCGTGAGTCGCGTGTCATTGCCCTCTACTGACGAACTCGCGACGTACACCGCACAGGTCAAGGCAGACTCGCGCGTTCCGCAGATACTACGCGCGTGGGAGCGCAGCAACTCCGAGGTTCCGCCGGTTCCCGTGCCGGAGCGCGTCGGCGAGCCGTCCGTCTTTGAGCACGTCATCTACGTCATCAAGGAGAACCGGACGTACGACCAGGTGTTCGGTGACTTGCCTCAGGGAAACGGCGACCCGTCGCTCTGCATCTTCGGCAGGGAGGTCACCCCGAACCACCACGCCCTCGCCGAGGAGTTCGTCCTGCTGGACAACTTCTACTGCAACGGCGTCAACTCCGCCGACGGGCACTCGTGGGCAACGGAAGGTAACGTGACCGATCACCTGGAGAAGTCGTTCGGCGGCTTCACGCGCAGCTACACGTTCGGCGACGATCCACTCACCTACTCGTCCACCGGGTTCATCTGGGACAGCGTGCTGATGCACGGTCTGTCGTTCCGCAACTACGGCGAGATGGACTACTCCGAGCCTGTGCCAAGAGACGCCAGCTTCGCCGATATCTACGCCGACTACGTGAGCGGCAAGGGCGCGATCCGGTTCGACCAGAACATCGGGATCGACCGGCTGCGCAAGTACAGCAGCCGCGACTACCCCGGCTGGAACATGAGAATCCCCGACGTGCTACGCGCCGACGTGTTCCTGAGGGAACTGAAGGGGTTCGAGGCATCCGGCGACCTCCCGTCGATGACCATCGTCTACCTCCCAAGCGATCACACGACAGGGACGTCTCCCGGAGCGCCAACGCCACGCGCCCAGGTCGCGGACAATGATCTCGCGCTGGGACGGATCGTGGAGGGGGTATCGAAGAGCCGGTTCTGGGCAACGACCTGCATCTTCGTCGTCGAGGACGATCCGCAGGCGGGGTTCGACCATGTCGATGGGCACCGATCCATCGGTCTCGTGGTCAGTCCCTACACGCGGCGGGGAGCCGTCGTCAGCGAGTTCTACAACCAGACATCGGTTCTCCACACGATGGCGCGCATTCTCGGCATCCCGCCGCTGAACCAGATGGACGCGCTGTCGCCGGTGATGTCGGCGTGCTTCACGTCGGAGCCCGATCTCGCCCCGTACCGCGTGCGTCCGAACACGGTTCCGTTGGATGAGATGAATCCAGCGACCGGGTCGTTGCGAGGTCCTGCCAAGTATTGGGCGGAACGCAGCTTGCAGGAACGCTTCGACGAGTTCGACCGCGCCGACGAGAACACGCTGAACCGCATCCTGTGGCATTCCGTCAAGGGAGACGAACCGTATCCGGCGCACTTTGCCGGAGCCCATGGGACGGGTCTGAAGGCGCTCGGTCTGGCGCTGGACGGCAGCGACGACGATGACTAGGTTGACCAATCGCTAGGGGCGACCCGTCGGGTCGCCCGTGCGGTCGAACAGGGCGACGAACAGACGTGGAGGAGACTGACATGCTCAAGGCAGCATTCATCGGAGCCGGAGGACGATCTCAGGGAGCGCACTACCCGAACGTGCACCGCCTGCCGGATGTGAAGGTCGAGGCGGTCTGCGAGCTCGATGAAGCGCGCATGAAGAGTGTCGTCGAGCGCTACGGCATTCCGCGCCAGTTCACGGATCACCGGAAGCTGCTCGACGAGGTCGAGCTCGACATCGTCTACTGCGTCATGAACGAGCGGTGGCTCATCCAGCCAGCGCTCGATTGCCTGAACGCCGGCAAGCACATCTTCATCGAGAAGCCCCCGGGGAAGACGAGCGACGAGACCTGGGCGATGAAGGAAGCGGCCGAGGCGAACGGCGTCTACTGCATGGTCGGCTACCAGCGCCGCTATTCGGCGGTCACGCGCGAGGCGATGCGTCTGGTCGCAGAACGCGGACCCGCGACGCTCGCCGTCGGGGAGTTCCACAAGCTCATCAGCCGTAGCGACGGCGAGACGACGACCCTCTGGAACGACGTCTGCCACGTCGTCGATCTCGTCCGCTACATGGCGCAGAGCGAGGTCACCGAAGTGACGGCGTATCAGGACTGCCATAACGCCGACTGGCGGAACTGCTACACGGGCATGATCCGGTTCGCCAACAACTGCACGGGGATCGTTCTGGGGAACCGATCTTCGGGCGGGCGCGTGTTGCGGTCGGAGCTCCACGGCTACGGCGTCGGGTGCTACATGCGCATTCCCGAGCAGATCGAGATATTGGCGGATAACCAGCCGCCGCGCGTCGTGTCGGGCGCGACCTTGGGCGGCGGAGAACCGAACGACGGCGACCGCTACGAGGGCGTCCTGACCATGCACGAGCATTTCGTCGAGTGCGTCCGCGAGGGCAAGACTCCCATCAGCGACATCCGCGACGTCGTCCATACGTCCGATCTCGTCGACCGTCTCGAGGGCATCGGGCCGAAGCGCTGATCCTCGTTCCATCGGCGGAGGAAGCCAAGATGGATCGTCCTGTCGTCGCCATCGTCGGCACGCTCGACACGAAGGGCCCCGAGCTCCAGTTCCTGAAGGAGCGCGCCGAGGCTCTGGGCGTCGCGACCTGCGTCATCAACGTCGGGATCGTCGGCGACCCACTGTTCGAACCTGCTGTCAGCGCCGGAACCGTCGCTGAGGCTGCGGGCACGTCGCTCTCCGCGCTACGCGCCGAGGCGGATCGCGGCAAGAGCGTCACGGCGATGGCGGCTGGCGTCGCGGTCGTCGCGGAACGTCTCCACGCGGAGGGCGCGATTCATGGGGTCGTGTCGCTCGGCGGTTCCGCCGGAACGACCATCGGCACGTCCGCGATGCGCGCGCTGCCGGTCGGCGTCCCGAAGCTGATGGTCTCCACCATCGCGTCGGGGAACATGGGACCCTACATCGGCTCCAAGGACGTCGCCGTGATGTACTCCGTCGTGGACATCTCCGGCGTCAACAGCGTTTCGCGGCGAGTCTTCGAGAACGCGGCGGCGGCGATTGCCGGGATGGTGCAGACACCCCGAACCGAGAGCGCCGGCGACCGCCCGCTACTGGCGGCGACGATGTTCGGCGTGACGACGCCCTGTGTCACGAAGGCTCGCGCCGTGCTCGAAGCGGCGGGCTACGAAGTGCTCGTGTTCCACGCGACGGGAACCGGCGGTAGAGCGATGGAGGACCTGATCCGGGGCGGCTTCATCCGTGGCGTGCTCGACATCACGACGACGGAGCTCGCCGACGAGTTGGTCGGCGGGTCGCTCTCCGCTGGTCCTGAGCGACTCGAAGTCGCGGGGAAGCTAGGCATCCCGCAGGTGGTCGCGCCCGGGGCGCTCGACATGGTGAACTTCGGCAGCCCGGACACGGTTCCCAGTCGGTTCGCGGGACGCCGGTTCTACCAGCACAACCCGAACGTGACGCTGATGCGAACGACCGCCGAAGAGAACGCCGCCCTGGGCGACCTGATCGGCAGGAAGCTGAACACAGCGACAGGCTGCGTGACGTATCTCCATCCGGCGCGGGGCGTCTCCGCCATCGATGCCGAAGGCAAACCGTTCCACGACGCCGACGCGGACGCGGCTTTGCTGGCTCATCTGCGGACAGCAGCCGGATCCCGCGTCCGAGTTATCGAAATGGACGCCCACATCAACGACGATGCGTTCGCAGAGGCGGCGGCGAACGCCCTCATCGAGGCACTGCGCGACGGCAGCGGCGTCAACGCCTGACTTTGCGCGGGCGTTCTTGAGGCAGATTCGCGCATCTCCGCCGCGCTGAATCGACAAGGAATCGAAGGGCGATATGCAGCGCGTTCGACGCTTGATCCGAGAGCTCCGACGCAAGGGATTACACGCATCCGGGCTGGTGATCCCGTTGCTCTACTACCTCGGTCTCAAGCTCCGAATCCCGGGAACGGACGCGCACTGGGTCTCGCGTCCCGTTGCGGCAGCCATCCTCGGCGCGATGACGGTCGTCTACTTCGCGCTCGAATGGGTACGGCTGGCTGATCCGAAGCTGAATCGCCTCTTCGCGCAGACGTTCGGTTGGATGCTCCGCGCCGACGAGTTCCGTGGCGTGACCGGCGCAGGCTACTACTTGCTCGGATCGTTTCTCGCGGTTGCGTTGTTCAGTCCGTCAATCGCCATCGCCGCGATGCTGTTCCTCATCTTCGGGGACTTCGCTGCGGCGCTTGTCGGGACCGCGATTGGCAAGATTCGCCTCTTCGCTCGGAAGAGCCTTGAGGGCAGCTTGGCGTGCTTCATCGCCTGCTTCGGGCTGGGACTGCTGCTGTTCTGGCAGGTGAAGCCCGATTGGAGCATCGGCGTCCGGTTGGCGCTGTCGGGAGCCATCGCCGCGACGCTCGCAGAGCTGCTGCCCCTGCGGATCAACGACAATCTGACGATACCGCTGTTTTCCGGACTCGCCATCCTGTGGGCAGCGCAGACGCTAGGGATCGTGAACGTGCCGCTGCCCTAGGTCGCGTCCTGTGTCCGCCAGACCGGGACTGATCCCAGAATAGGACTAGGAACGCTATGGAAGCCAATACGCACCGTATGCATACGGGCTGGCGTCAAGGCGTCGTGTCGGGATGGATCGCGCTGGGTCTGACGATCCTCATCGGCTTCGTGGGAACCGGGTGCTTCGTCGATGTCACCGACGAGGGAGACGACGAAGCCCCTGCCGCTCCGCGAGGCGTCTACTCCGTCAGCGGCGACAACGAGGTCATCATCCGCTGGTACGCCAACGGCGAAAAGGACCTCGACGGCTACGAAGTCTGGCGCAGCCGCGATGCCCGTGAGGACTATCGCCGGATCGCCACGGTCGATTCCCATGTCACGGAGTATGTCGATCGCGACGTTCGGAACGGCACGACGTACTTCTACGCCGTCCTCGCGTTCGACCGGAGCGGGCACTCGAGCGCGTTCAGCCCGGAGACGGTCGAGGACACGCCGAGACCGGAGGGCTTCAGCGTGACGCTCTCGAACTTCAGGCTGAATCCGTCACGATCCGGGTTCTCCTTCAGCCGCGCCAACAGCGGGGCGACCCATTGGGACCGCAACGGCGATGACCTCCTGGACCGCGATCTCGACGTCTTCTTCGGCTTCGACACCGAGGTCAACATCGCCTACCTCTACTCCGATCACGACGACCTGTTCATGCAAGACCTCGGGTATCGCGAGGACATGACCGACGTCGACGTCGCGCCCGTGCGCGGCTATACGACGATTGCCACCGAGATGCTCGAAGGACATGCCTACGCGTTCTACACGCCTGACGGACACTACGCCAAGATCCGCGTGCGCCGCGTCTCGGAAGAGGCTTTGACGTTCGATTGGGCATACCAGCTCCAGCGAGACAACACGGACTTGGCTCCTGGTATCGCGCCGGCATCGGTCACTCGCGGTCGTCCGGCGAAGCGCTAACCGCAAGGAGCGAGCGCCGTCGATCATCGGCGGCGCTCCACACCCCGCTGGGTTCAGACATGCGTCGCACCATTGCCAACAGATACCTCACGATCCTCTGCACTTGGCTCGCTCTCTCGGCGCTCGGAGCAGATGCGCATCCCCTCGACGCCGCTCCGTTCTTAGAGCCGATGCCGGTGCGAGCGGGAGAGAGCCTGGTCTACGACGTGAAGCTCGGCAGGCTCTCCGCTGGCACACAGAGCCTCGACGTGACAGCCCAGCCGAGCGTCGGGGGCGAGCGCGTGCTGCGCCTCGTCTCGGATGCGGCTCCTTCGCCGCTCCTCGACAAGGTCTACCACTTCAAGGATCGGAAGGTCAGCTACATTTCGGCGGCAACGATGCTGCCGACGCGATACGAGAAGCTGATCGAGGACCGCTCCTATCGCGGCGACTTCTCCGTCGCTTTCGACCGCGATCTCAACACAGCGACCGTCTGGCGAGATGGGAAGCGGGAACAACGCGACCGCAAGATGCCGCAAGGCGTGCTCGATGAGCTCTCGATGGTCTACTACCTGCGCACGAAGGACCTTGTACCCGGCGTGCGGTACGAGTACACGTTCTTCACCGGAACCCGTCTCTTCGACGTCGCCGTCGACGTGCTCCGCTACGAGTACTACACCGCTCCTGCGCCGCTGGGTCGCGTCAAGACCCTCCGCCTCCAGGCATCCGACGGCTTCTCCGTGTGGATCACGGCGGACGAGCGGCGAATCCCGGTTCGCATCGAAGCGCCCATCCGCGTGTTCGGCAAGCTCGTTGCCACGCTGCGCGGGTGGTCCGGCATTCCTGGGATCAGCTCGCGCATTCGCCCATAGCTCGCATGAGTCGATGAGGAGGTCACTGTCCGTGCGCGTTGTCGACACCCATGCCCACATCTACTCGACCGATACGGCGAAGTACCCGCGCCGGGAGAAGCCCCTGGTTCCCCCAGAAGGAACCGGGACCGTGGAGCACATGATCCGCGAAACCCGTGCGAACGGCGTTTCAAATGTCGTCCTGATCCAGACGTTGACGCACTACCATTTCGACAACCGTGCGACGTGCGACATCGCCACCGACCAGCGTGGATGGACGACCGCCGTCGTGACGCTCGATCCGCTGGACGCATCGAGCCCGTCGAAGCTCGCCGAGCTCGTCGCCAAGCGCAACGTCCGCGGTCTCCGCACCTATCCGACGGAGGACAATCATCGGATTTTCGACCATCCCGGACATCGGGCCCTCTGGCAAGCGGCGGACGAGCTCGGGCTCACGATCTGCGTCCTGATCGGCATGGAACACACCGACCAGCTCGCAGGGCATCTCCTGCGCCATCCCAACGTGCCCGTCGTGCTGGATCACTGCATGGACCTGCACGCCGGCGATACCGACAAGCTGGCGCGGGTGCTCGAACTGGCGGCGCTGCCGAACCTGCACGCGAAGGTGACCTTCGCCGTTACGGGATCCAAAGAAGCCTACCCATGCGCCGACACGCACGATCTGGTCCATGCCGTCATCGAAGGCTACGGTCCTCGCCGTTGTATGTGGGGCAGCGACTTTCCCTGCGAACTGTGGTGTCCGAAAGTCACCTACGCTCAGCATCTCGCCATCTTCCGGGAAGAGATGCGCTTGGAGCCGGCGACGCTGTCGCATGTGCTCGGGGAGACCGCCGACCGCCTCTGGTTCGCGTCCCGATAACGTTTTCGGGTGTCGGCAGGAAGCACTTGCGCTTGCCTGAGCACCGATTGCGGGTACAATCGTGACGGCATGAACTCGCTGACGGATCTGCTCCGGACAACCGATGCGTACCGGTCGTTCACGTCTCTCTTGCGGGAGTCGTGTGCCCGCGAACCGGTGCAGGTGTCGGGAATCCACGGCGCTGGGAACGCCTTCCTTCTCGCTTGCATGCGCCGCGACCTCCCTTCGGACGCGCTGTTGCTGGCTGTCTTCCCGACTCAAGCCGAAGCCCGCAAGGTCTATCACGACCTGCACGCGTTCGACCTGGACCGCGTCGGGTTCTTCCCGCTGCTGCCGGACACGCTCGGAGAGGGCTCGGCGGATTCGCGCAAGAGCCTGCGATCCGAGCGCGTCGAATCCCGCGCTATGCTCTCGACCGGCGGAACCATCGTCTCGTCCATCCACGCGGTGTCTCAGTTCCTTCCCGCACGCGACGCCTTCAACGAGCTCATGACGACGATCCACGTCGGCGACCTATGCGACATGACCGAGTTCGTCGGCAGACTCGGCGAGGCGGGATACCACCGAACGGAGACGGTCGAGCTCAAAGGGCAGTTCGCCCACCGCGGAGGCATCCTCGACGTCTACCCGCTCACGGCACGCCGTCCGCTGCGGATCGAGTTCTTTGGGGACGAAATCGAGTCGATCCGGGAGTTTGACGAGGCGTCGCAACGCTCCATGTCCGGGGCTCGATCCGCCTCGATCCCGCCCGCGCACGAGTGGATCATGAGCGATGCGGCGAGGCAGGAGTGGCTGCTCCGAACGAGCGTCCGCTACGCGGAGGCTCCCACGACCACGCTTCGCGCTCACATCGAAACGTTGACCGAACAGCTCTTTGAAATGGGAGGGCTCGCGGACGTCGAGCTCTACTACCCGTACCTCAGCGCGAACCGCGAGACCCTTATCGACATGCTCTCCGAAGATGCCGTCGTCTATCTCGACGAACCCAAGTGGATGGATCGCGAGATGGAGCGCTTCTTCGAGCACGGAGCCCGTCTCACCGACGACGCGCGCGCCGAGGGAAGGCTCTGGATGGACAGCCACGAGGCATATGTCTCCACCGATGCGTTTCGGGAACGTATCGGGTCCCGACGGACGGTAGAGGCGTCTGTCTCGATGACATCCGAAGGCTCTGCCCGCCATACGACGATCACGGCGACGCCGCTCGTCGAGGAGAAGGGGAACCTGCAGCGGTTCCTCGAAGCCATCCCGCGATGGTCCGCCGCCGGGTACCGCGTCGCCGTCTTCTCGGAGACGGCGAAGGCTGCTGCCCAAATGCACGACGTCCTCGAGGATCACGGAGTCGCGAGTGGCAACGTGTCGACACATGTCGGCACGGTCTCGGACGGCTTCATCTCCCCGACGGCGCGGCTCGTCGTCGCCGCGCAAGAGGACATCTTCGGGCAGCGCGTTGTGCGACACCGTCAGAGCCGGTTCCGCGACGGCAAGCCAGTCGTCAACCTGGTCGATCTCCAGGAAGACGACCACGTCGTGCACACGACGCATGGCATCGCGCGCTACAAGGGCATCCGACGCATGAAGGTCGGCGCGGACGAGCACGACTTCCTAGCGCTCCAGTACGCCGCCGGCGACATGCTCTACGTGCCCACGTACAACATCAACCTGATCCAGAAGTACATCGGCGGAGGCGACAAAGGACCTTCCGTCGACCGGCTCGGCGGCTCCGCTTGGGCCCGGCTCAAGTCGAAGGTGCAGCGGTCGGTGGAGGACTTGGCGGAAGAGCTGATCGCTCTGTATGCCGCGCGTCAGACGGCGGCGGGTCACGCGTTCCAGCCGGACACGCCGTGGCAGACCGAGTTCGAGGCAGCGTTCCCGTTCGATGAGACTCCCGATCAGGAACGCGCCATCGTCGATGTGAAGCGCGACATGGAGACAGCGCGCCCGATGGATCGCCTCCTGTGCGGCGACGTCGGCTACGGAAAAACCGAAGTCGCGATCCGCGCGGCGTTCAAAGCGGTGATGGACATGAAACAGGTCGCCATCCTCGTGCCGACCACGGTCCTCGCCCAGCAGCACTACCTGACGTGCGTCGAGCGATTTCGGCAATTTCCGGTTCGCGCACGGTTGCTCAGCCGGTTCGCGAGCCCCAAAGACATTTCCGACACTCTCGAAATGCTCGCCAAGGGCACCTGCGACGTCGTCGTCGGGACGCACCGGCTGTTGTCGGCCGACGTCAGATTCCGCGACTTGGGGTTGCTCATCATCGACGAGGAGCATCGCTTCGGCGTCAAGCACAAAGAACGCCTCAAGCAGATGCGGAAGCAGGTCGATGTGCTGACGATGACCGCGACGCCTATTCCCCGGACGCTCCACATGGCGGTCGCCGGGGCGCGCGACCTGAGCGTCATCGACACGCCGCCGGAGAACCGGCTTCCCATCGAGACCAGCGTGATGGAGTATCGTCCCGACACGGTCCGGCAGGCGATCGTGCGCGAGGTCGGGCGAGGCGGACAGGTATTCTTCGTCCATAACCGCGTCGAGACGATCGAGAGTATTGCCAACGGTCTGCGCGAGCTCGTCCCGGAGGCGCGGTTCGAAGTCGCGCACGGGCAGATGAGCGAATCCATCCTCGAGTCCGCGATGATGCGCTTCATCCGGCACGAGTTCGACGTGCTGGTGTGCACGACCATCATCGAATCTGGGTTGGACATTCCGAACGTCAACACGATCCTGATCAACCGCGCCGACGCCCTCGGTCTGGCGCAGCTCTATCAGCTTCGGGGTCGCGTGGGCAGGTCGGATCGGCGGGCGTACGGCTACCTGTTCTATCCCGAAGATCGCGTGATGACCGAGGAATCGCAGAAAAGGCTCCGAGTCATCGAGGAGTTCACCGACCTGGGTTCCGGGTTCAAGATCGCTCTGCGCGACATGGAGATTCGCGGCGCCGGCAACCTGCTGGGTCCGCAGCAGCACGGTCACATCGCCGCCGTCGGATACGACCTCTACTGCAAGCTCCTCGAGAACGCCGTCGCACAGCGGCGCGGCGAGCCGGTCGAGGAGGAGATCGAGACCCAGATCAAGCTGCCCGTATCGGCGTTCATACCGGAAGCCTTCGTTCCGGATCAGGCGACCAAGCTGCTGCTCTATAAGCGAATCGGAGCGATCCGCGATCGGTCCGACCGGCGGGCGCTCGAAGAGGAGATCGTCGACCGGTTCGGCGCGCTACCATCGCAGGTGACGACGCTGCTCGACGTGGCGCTGCTGCGATCGCTCGCCGCCAGGCTGGGGGTGACCTCCATCGCCGTAGGCGGCAACGCGATCCAGTTTGTCGTGGACGAGAAGCGAGCGGCGCTCGACCCCGTTCGCGTCCTCGAACTCGTGAGGAGCCGACCCGGGGCGCGGCCCGTGCCACCGTCTCGGTTGATCGTTCCGGCGGCATCGATGGAACCTCGAGACCTGTTCGATACACTGTTCGACGCTCTGCGTCAGTTGGGTTCGGGGGCTTCCGCCCCAGGTACGACGGTAGCTTGATCTGCCAGCGGTGGCACGATCGGGCGATGGGTTCGTAGCGATCAGAGAACAAGGAGACACCATGAGGGCTCGATACTGGGCGACTCGTTTCACTGCCTGGGTTGGGTGCGTCGCGTTCGCTGCGACGACGGCGAGCGTCGCGACGGCGCAGACGAAAGTGGCGCCACAGGACGACGTCGTCCTCGCCGAGTACGTGTGGAACGGTCAGAAGCGCGAGATCCTGCTCAGCGAGCTCCGCAAGGAACTGGCAGACCTCCCGGAGTACCGCCGCGACGACTACGAAGGGCGCGAGGGCAACGTCGAATACGTGACCCTCATGGCGGAGAGCCGCGTTCTGCTGGAGCTGGCGCGTGAGATGGGTCTGCAGAACATTGCCGAGATCAACAACAAGGTGGAGAAGTACCGCCGCCAGTTGATCAAAGACGAGATCTCCACGCGGCAGATCGACGACAAGGTCGTCGTCACCGACGAAGAGGTCCGCGCCTACTACGACACCCACACGGACGAGTACATCATCCCGGAGCAGGTTCGGCTGATCTCGCTGGCGATGACGGATCAGGAGAAAGCGCAAGCAGCGCTCGACCGTATCCTCGGCGGCGAGGACCTGAAGGAAGTCGTCAGCGCGTTCTCGAAGCTGAACCAGAACGACGGGCCCGGCGGGACTCGCGAGGGCGACACGGGGTTGTTTGCCCGCAATTCGTACCCGATGGCGCAGGAGTTCGTCGACAAGGCGTTCGAGATGGAAGTCGGCGAGATGACGAAGGAGCTCCACGTCCAGACCGTCCGGGATCAGCAGTACTACATGCTCTTCCGGCTCGAGGAGCACAACCAGCCGCGTCAGCAGACCTTCGAGGAGGTCGTCGACTCCGCGCGCCAAAGCGCCGAACGAGAGAAGACCGAAGCCCGCGAGAAGGAATGGCACCAGTGGCTCAAGGACACGTCGGGGCTGGTCGTCTATCCTGACCGCGTGCCGAACGTGAAGCTGACCCAGGACGAGGAGCAGACCGAGGAGTCAACCGAAGGCAGCGAGGAAGCCGCTGCGGAAGAGACCCCCAAGGAACCGACAGTTCTGCCGACGGAAGTCGACAAGGGGCTCGTCCTCGCCGAGTACGCCTGGAATGGCACGCCCATTCAGTACACGTGGGGGATGCTGTGGAACGTGTTCGTCGATCTCCCCGAGTATCGGCAAAGCCGGTATGAGGGTCGCGAAGGCTTGACCAACCTGCTCCAGGAGGAGACGCTGGACGAGCTGAAGCTCCTCGACGGCGGCGACGCCGGAATCGGCAGCCGCCCGGAAGACGACGCGAAGTTCGTCGAGTACCGCCACCAGCTCATGGTCGAGAAACTGGTCAAGCAGCAGGTGGACGAGCAGGTCGAGGTGACCGACGAGGACATCCAAGCCTACTACGACGCACACACGTCCGAGTATGTCGAACCCGAGAAGGTGCGGATCACCTGCCTCACTTTCACGGACAAGGCTGAAGCCGAATCCACCCTCAAGGAGATCCAAGAGGGACGAGATATCAAGGAAGCCGCGAAGACGCTGACCGAGATGGGCAAGAACGTGGGTCCCGGCGGTCAGATGAACGGCGACACGAACTTCTTCAGCCGTGATACCTATTCGCACGCGGCGGCGTTTACGGAAGCCGCGTTCCAGGTTCCCGTTGGCGAAGTAACGCCGGAACCGATCGAGCAGGAGCTCGACGGCGTCAACTACTACATGATCTTCAAGGTCGACGATAGGACGCCCGAACGCACGCAGACGCTCGACCAGGTCCGCAACCAGGCGGAACGCAGCGCTGAGACCCAGAAGCGGCAAGCCAAGCTGCTCGATTGGCTGGACGGGCTTCGGACGAAGAGCAGCCTCGTCGTCCATGAAGACCGCGTGCCGGAGCCGCCCTCAAAGCCGTCCGACGAGGAATCTTCCGACAGCCAGGAGTAGCGGCGTTCCACCCGCATCATCTCGGAGGGAAGGCGCGTGAGACCATCGCTCGCTCTGCGCGGTCTCGTCACGGTCTGTCTGGTCGCCCTCGGCGCGGCGACCGGACAGGCGGGGTTCGCGAAGATCGTGGACCGCATCGTCGCCACGGTGAATCAGGACGTACTGACGCAAGGCGACTTGAACCGGCTCATCAACGAGCACATCCAGTTGTTGCGCGTCTACGAACGACGAAGTCCCGAAGAGGCGAAGCAGATCGCGGAGTCTCATGCGTCCGAGCGGCTGGACGACCTGATCGCCAGCACGGTGCTCGAACAGGAAGCCCAGCGACAGGAACGCGAGAAGCCTGAGCTCGCCATCAACCCGCGCATGCTGGAAGAGGAGATACGGCAGTTTCGCGCGGATCAGAACCTGAAAGACGACGCCGAGTTCGAGCGTTCCCTCGCTGCCCAGGGCTATTCCAAGGCGTCGTTCGAACGCGAGATGCGCAAGAGCCTTCGCATCAAGGAGCTCCTCAAGCGCGACGTGGTGCCGAAAATCCACGTCACCGACGCCGAAGCCGTCGCCCACTTCGCCGAACATCCGGGCGAGTACGAGACCAAGGATGCGGCACTGGACGCCTTGCGCGAGACACGGTTCGCCGCGGAGCGCGAGAAGTACATCGTGGCGCTCCGAGCCAAGGCGTTCATCAAAATACACGTGACGTTCTAGCGGAGCCCGCCAGGATGACGGCGCGCCGGAGGGGCAATGGAGTCAGTGGGAGCCGGGCACGTGCCAGGCAGGCGTCGCTGGCGACGATGGTATCGACTGGCGCTCGCTTCCTGGCTGGCGTTGGCAGTCCCTTGGCTAGCAGATGCCGCCGATCCGGTTGAGGAGGCTCCGCCGCCCGCCGACGCGGCGGATGCCCCAGCCCAGCCTCCCGAATCGGCGGAGGCGTTGGACGCGAGCGTCCTCGGCAGAACCATGGAGCTCCGCAAGGACCAAGCCTACGTCGAGGGCGCGGAGCAGGTCGTCTGGCGAGATAATATCGTCCACCTCAAGGGCGGCGCGTACATCCGGTTCGAGAACATGGTTCTCGAGTCGGAAAACGCATGGGCGGACTTCGACGAGAACGTCCTACGCGCCGAGGGCAACGTGCGGCTGCGGGTCGATGAGGAGGTGACCTACGCCGACGAGCTCGTGTTCAACCTGCGCACGAAGCAGGGGATCGCGCACGGCGGCGCGGCGTACGGCTCGCCCTGGTACTACCAGGGATACCGAATCCTCCGGGTGTCCGAGAAGGAGTCCCTCATCAATGGGGGGCGCCTGACGACGAGCTCGCTGAAGTACCCCCACACCTACTTCCGTGCCTCGCGGATCATCGTCCATCTCGACAACGAGATCATCGCCAAGCACGTCGTCTTCATGATCGGCGGCGTGCCTCTCCTCTACATTCCCGCTTATCGCCGCAGCATCCGCGAGAAGCGCCCGTCCACGGTCATCGTGAAACTGGGGTCGGACACGTTCCAGGGCAACTGGTTCAGCGTCAACGTGCCGTTGGCGCGCCGTCAGCGCGTGCGGAGCGCCGTTCAGTTCGACTACTCGTCGCTGCGGGGAACCGGCGAGGGAACCGAGACGAAGTACCAGATTCGCGATGTCGAGCTGCGCGAGATCCGTTTCGACATCCCCGAGGACGCGACCACCGACGAAAAGACCGCCCTGAAGCGCCGCGCCAGCGAGATACGGGACCGACTCGCCGGCGACTTCGACCAGGTTCTGGTCCAACGTCTGTTCCTCCCGCATCCGCGCGCCGAGGACGACGTGACGCGCGCGCGACAACGCGCCGATGAGATTCAGGCCGGTGCCGCCAAGGGCGAGGATCTCGAGCGCTTGGGAGGGCGGTTCTCGATCCTCGGATACCTGGTGCCCGGCGATGCCGCCTTGACGCCAGACCTGGAATCCGTCGCGCTCTTGCTGGAGTACGGGCAGGTCAGTCCGGTCGTGGCGACGGAGAGCGGCTTCTACATCTTCCGCGTCTCTGACACGATGGACCTCTACGGCACAGTCGAGAAACAGGTGCAGCAGGTGTTCGTGCCGATTCAGGCGAGCGACGAATCGAAGCAGGAGACGGCGGACCTCGCGCAACGCCTGCTGCGATCCGCCCGGAACGGCGAGGACTTCGCCGCGATGCTCTCGCGATACGGCTCAAACGTGCCTGAATCCGCCTGGACCGACTCCGAGAAGGAGAGGCGGAGAGGCGTCGGAGTCGCCGCCCAGACGCCGGGCTCAGCCAGCGACAGTTCCGAGCCGGTTCCGCAGGGACCTCCCGGCGCGCAGACCATCCGCACGCCGATCAACGACTTCGACTACAGCCAACGACGGCTCCTGACGGAGCTGCAGGTCGGCGAGACCACCGAAGCCATCTCGGTGGACGAGGGCATCCTGCTGCTGCGGCTTGCCGACAAGGAGCCCACTCCCGACTTCGCCCAACTGGCGCGAGAGATCAGCAACGCCGAGAGCGCCGAGGACGGCGGCTACATCGGGTACACGGGTCGCGGAGACGTGCCGCTGAACGTCTATCGAGCCTCGGTCGGCTTGGAGAAGGGCGAGGTGAGCTCGGTCATCGAGGCGCCCGAAGCCCTCTACGTCGTTCAGGCGGGGCGTCGGCGCACGATGAACGGCGAGGTCTACCTGTTCACGAAAGACATTTACTCCTACGGGCGGCAGGAAACGTTCAAGATCGGCAGGCAGTGGGATGGAGCCGCTAGCCATCGGATGGAGGTCCCAACTCCGTGGGACAAGACGGGGCGCTACGAGCGTCGCGGCGTCACGTTCTGGGGCAAGGTACAGTACGGGAACCGCAACTACTTCGGAAGCTACGGAACCGACCGCGCCGAGCTCCAGACGTTCGGCGTCGTTACGTTCAGCTCCATCTCCGGGCAGGGAGCGACCTCCGTCGACGGTCGCCTGACGGTCGACAAGACGTTCGAGCTCAGCGAGGACAGCAGCGGCACGAACCAACGCCTGCCGGAACTGACCTTGTCGTGGTCATCTGAACTCGAACGGCTGTGGGGACTCCGGCGGATCAACGACCGGCTGATGCAAGCCGCTCGACGCGTGGACCGATGGAAGCTTCCTCTCCTCGCCGTGCCAACGCTGACGGACGCGAACTTCTCGCTCGACGGGACCATAGCGAATCTGTACCGGAACGAGTTCCGCTACTCGCCGGGGATCCAGGCGATACGCCAAGCGCGAGGTCTGTCCGCCGACGAGACCGAGGACGTGTTCCTCCAAGCCGGCGATCTGGGTCTCGACGTCTCGAAGCAGTCCAAGCTCAAACTGACCCAGACGCGCGAGTTCGTGCTGTCGCTGAGGGGCAGCACCCAAGCCGTCTGGCACCAGAAGGACCAGAAGGGGAACACGAACATCATCCGTCCTCTGGTCAGCGCGAGTTCGAGCCTGAGCAACCTGCTGTTCCGCGTGTGGGACATCGGTTGGGTTCCCGGCGCCAATCGACTCCGGCACGAGGTTCGCTCGGAAGCCGGCTTCGACTGGGCCCCGTCGGCGAATGACGCCGACGAAGACCCCGACAACCCGTCGCCGGACACGATCAAGCTCTATCCGTTCGGTTCCAGCACGTACCTCTACGAACGGAAGCTCATCCGGCTCAGCCTCACGTCGAACGTCCAGATCAAGACGCGCGCCAACAAGGTCGTGAACGCCCTGACGCTGAGCGTCCGAACGTCGCGGGACTACACGGACCGGTCGGCGGTCGGCGACCGAAAGTGGGAGTTCATCAGCGGCACGATGAACTTCTCGCCCCTCAGCAGCGGGAACCTCTATGGCACGCTGCAGACGACGGTCGATCCCAACACGTACTCGCCAACGTCCACGATCCAGCGAGCCCCCTTCTCGTTGATCGGGCTGTCGTCGGCGCTCCACTATCGCGGCGGCAACTACACGAAGGGGTGGAACCTCGACCTGGGGAGCCAGTACACCAACTACACGTCGGCGCGACGGTCGTTCCTGATCGGCGGATCGTGGCGACCCAGCACGCTGCTGGAGATCTCCCTCGACACTCAGTGGGACTACGACCGAGACCGGATCGCCAACCCGACCGGATGGCGAACGAACTCGCTGGCGCGCTCGTCGGGCGTCGCCTACCTCCATCCGTTCTCGCAGAACCTGACGCTGCGCAGGAACCTGCGCGACTGGGACCTCCACATCACCTGGAGGCGCTACGGCAGCATCGGCAACGTTCGCAAGGAATTCACCTACCAGATCAATCTGATCGCCGACCCGATGGTCACCATGGGCGCGGGCTACGACGGGATCACGCAGAGCTGGGGCTTCAGGAGCCTGCCGATCGGCGTTCCGTCTACGTTCACCGCAGGCGGCTTGGGCAGGTCGGGCTTCTGACGAGCGGAGTGTCGCGTGGCAAGATGGACTCGCCGAGAGATCGAAGACGTCGCCGCAGAGCGGATCCTCGTCGTTGACGGAGCGATGGGAACCGCGATCCAAGCGCTCGACTTGAAAGCCGCCGATTATGGCGGCGCTGAGCTCGAAGGCTGCAACGAGAACCTGGTCCGCACGCGTCCCGAAGCCATCGCCGGCATCCATCGGGGCTACCTCGACGCGGGCGCGGACATCATCGAGACGAACACCTTCGGCTCGACGAGCATCGTTCTGTCCGAGTACGGGCTCGCAGGCGACGCGTTCGAGCTGAACCGTCTGGCTGCGGCTCTCGCGCGGGAGTGCGCCGACCGATCGAGCGGCGGCAAACCGCGATTCGTCGCCGGATCGATGGGCCCCAGCACCAAGGCGATGTCCGTCACCGGCGGCGTGACCTGGGATGAGCTGGTCGCCGCCTATCGAGAGCAGGCGCTGGGGCTGATCGACGGAGGAGTCGATCTCCTGCTGCTGGAGACGGCTCAGGATACTCGGAACGTCAAGGCGAGCGCCGTCGGGATTCTCGACGCGATCCGGGAGTCGGGGATCGACGTCCCGTTGATGGTGTCGTGCACCATCGAGCTGATGGGGACGATGCTCGCTGGACAGAGCATCGAAGCCTTCGCGACATCCGTCGAGCACTTGCCGTTGTTCAGCGTCGGGTTGAACTGCTCGACAGGTCCGACCTTTATGACCGACCACGTCCGCGCTCTCGCGCAGCAGAGCGAGTCCCGCATCACCTGCGTTCCCAACGCGGGTCTGCCGGACGAGAACGGCAGCTACCACGAGACCCCGGAATCGATGGCGCGCGTCCTCGCCCGCTTCGCCGAGTCCGGCTGGATCAACGCCATCGGCGGATGCTGCGGCACGACGCCCGCGCACATCCGAGCGTTCTCCGCAGTCGCCGAGGCGCACGCGCCGCGTCAAGCCTCTCCTGTGCGCCAGACGCGCGTCTCGGGGATCGAGTTCCTGGCTCTCGAAGACGACGGCAGACCCTATCTGATCGGAGAGCGGACGAACGTTCTGGGCAGCCGGAAGTTCAAGCGGCTCATCGCGCAAGGCAAGCACGAGGAAGCCGCAGAGATCGGGCGGGCTCAGGTCCGCAACGGCGCGCACGTCGTCGATGTATGCCTTCAGGACCCCGACCGCGACGAGCTGAGCGACATGCGTTCGTTCTTGTCGCACCTCGTGCGCAAGACTCGGGCTCCCCTGATGATCGACTCGACGGACCCGGACGTCATCGAAGAGGCGCTCCGGTTCTGCCAGGGGAAGGCGATCATCAACTCGGTGAACCTAGAGGACGGTGAGGAACGTTTCACGCGTGTCGTGCCGATTGCGCGGCGCTACGGAGCCGCGCTCGTCTGCGGGACGATTGACGAAGACCCGGTTCAAGGCATGGGCGTCACGGCGGATCGCAAGCTAGCGATCGCGCAACGAAGCCATGCGCTGCTGACCGGCAAGTACGGCGTCCCGGAAGAGGACATCATCTGGGACCCTCTCGTCTTCCCCGTCGGAACCGGCGATGCAACGTACATGAACGCCGGTTGGGAGACCATCGAGGGCGTACGGCGGCTCAAGGAGGCGTTCCCGCAGTGCAAGACCGTTCTCGGCATCTCGAATGTCTCGTTCGGGCTGCCTCCGGCGGGCAGGGAAACGCTCAACTCGGTGTTCCTCTACCACTGCACGAAAGCGGGACTCGACCTCGCCATCGTGAACTCGGAACGGCTCGTCCGCTACTCGTCGATCCCCGAATCGGAGCGCGCGCTTGCCGAACGGCTTCTGTTCGAAAACTCGGAGCAGGCGATCCAGGAGTTCAGCGACGCCTTCCGGGACGCGCAGGAAGCGACATCGTCAGCGCCGATGGAGGGCCTGTCGCTCAATGAGCGACTCGCTCGCTACATCGTCGATGGCTCGAAGGACGGCTTGGTCGACGACCTGAACCTGGCGCTCGCCGAGCGATCTCCGTTGGATGTCATCAACGGACCGCTGATGGCGGGGATGGATGAGGTCGGCAGGCTGTTCAACGACAAACAGCTCATCGTGGCAGAGGTGCTCCAGAGCGCCGAGGCGATGAAGGCAGCGGTCGATCACCTCGAACCGTTCATGGAGAAGTCCGAGACGTCGACCAAGGGCACGGTGATTCTCGCGACGGTGAAGGGCGATGTCCACGACATCGGCAAGAACCTGGTCGATATCATCCTCTCGAACAACGGGTACCGAGTCGTGAATCTGGGCATCAAGGTCGCGCCGGAACGCCTCGTGGAAGCGTACGAGGAGCATCGCCCGGACATCATCGGACTGTCCGGGTTGCTCGTGAAGTCGGCGCAGATGATGGTGACATCCGCCGAGGACCTGACGACGGCGGGCATCGAAGTTCCCCTGCTCGTCGGTGGCGCAGCGCTCTCCGACCGGTTCACGCGGTCGCGGATCGCTCCCGCCTACGGAAAAGGGATTGTCGCCTACGCGAAGGACGCGATGGACGGACTTCGACTCGCCAATGTTATCATGGACCCCAAGAGCCGCGAGGCGCTGAGAGTCGACGCGCCAGCGGCGGAACTGGCGGATCCGAAGCCGTCCTCCGAAGTGGCGGAATCCGTGGCAACGATCCGCACGGAGGTACGACGTGCTGATGTGCCGCCGCCGCCAGACTACCGACGACACGTGATCGAGCCGGACCCGGATGAGCTCTTCCCGTTCATCGATCCGCAGTTGCTCTACGGGCGAGACCTGGGACTGCGCGGCAGCTTCCGACGACAGATCGACGCGGGCGATCCTCGCGCTCGCGAGCTACAGGCGCTCATCGACGAGATACGCGCCGCGTCTGCGCGAGAAGGCTGGCTGCGCGCGCGAGCCGTCTATCAGTTCTTCCCGTGCGTGTCGCGCGGCTCGACCATCGAGATCCTATCTCCCGATCACTCGCGGACGGTCGCGTCGTTCCGGTTCCCGCGTCAGCCGGATGGGAACCGACTGTGCCTGGCGGACTACGTGGCTCCAGTCGATGGCGGCGGAACCGACAATCTGTGCTTGTTCGTCACCACGGCTGGCGAAGGCGTCCGAGAGCGCGCCGAGGAGTTGAAGCGAGCGGGTAAGTACCTGATGTCGCATGCCCTGGGCTCGCTCGCCTTCGAGTACGCCGAGGCGGCGGCGGAATGGCTCCACGCCCGCGTCCGCGCGATGTGGGGCTTTGGCGATCCGCGCGATATGACAATGCAGCAACGGTTCCGCACAGAGTACCGAGGACGCCGGTACAGCTTCGGGTATCCAGCGTGTCCCGACCTGGCGGAGCAGAAGACGCTCTTCTCCTTGCTGAGCCCGGCTGAGATCGGGGTGGCGCTGACGGAGACCGGCATGATGGACCCCGAGGCGAGTGTGTCGGCGCTGGTGTTCCATCACCCCGACGCGACATACTTCGACGCGCGAGCGGCGGCAGACCGGTAGCCAACGGTCCGCCGAGCGATCGCGCGAACAGCGGCTGTGGCATCGCCAACCCGGCACAATGCGCTGTAACGCCGTAACCCGCAGGACGTATCAATCGCAATGAGAGGCTCCATTGTCCTCGCCGACCGGCTCCGTCCGCGCTTGCCGTGGACGGCTGCCGCGGGTGGTTCAGCCCCCGAAGAGCCCGGTTGGGGAGGCGGCGCTCGCGTGGTACGAGGCAACCAGTGCCCATCAAGCTCCTGCGACGGACGACCTACTTCCGGCTCCTTGACGCCGCACGCGAGCGCGACAAGCTCCGCGAAGAGCGCGAGGCGTACGAGGACTCTATCCGCGCCCTCCAGTGCCAGGTCGACGAACTCCGTGATGCGCTCGCCGATGCCGAGCGGAGCCGTGCCGACACCGAAGCCGGCATCCCCGGTCTGGTCGAACGACGAGTCGAGGAACGTATCCTCGAGATGAGCGTCTCGCGGCGGCGGTTCGAGCAGCTCGCCGAAGATCGGGCGCAGTTAGTCGAGCTGTACATCGAGAAGTTGACCTCGCTCGCCTGCCGCTTCGCCCTCGAAAGCGTCGAGACCCAGCACAACCGAGGTCTGCTCGTGCTGCTCGTCGACGCGCGGAACATGGATCCGGGGCATTTCTCCGACTTCCACGAAGGACAGGCGGAGTACCTCGATCATGACGAGTTCCGAGGCATCGACCGTCAGCCGCACATCTTCTCGCCCAACGCCTACAACGTCTTCGAGTACATGGGTGGCAAGGAGCTCCGGCTGAGCGACGAGGGCGACGTGCTGGGCTACGAGGAACGCGACGGAGCCCTCATCGTCGACCTGTGCGGCATCATCGTCCGAACGCGCCAGATGGTCGAGGGAGTGCGATCCTATAAGGTCTATTCGAAGGTCGAGCGGCTCATGGACGGCAGTGCCCGTCACAGCGCGGCGATCTACGGGTCGTCACTCGACGAAGTGCTGGTGGCGATCGCGGTCAGCGAGGAAACGAACCATGTGACCGTGTTCCGCGACGGTCGGTTCGTCCAGGCGTATGACCCGCATGGCGACAGAATCATCTCACGCGCCGACTACTTCGGCGAGTCGTCGTCCGAGCAGCCCAGTCGAGTGTTGCCGATGACGCCGCCCCGACGGCACGTTGCGAACGATCTGGACGTCGACTTGGACGCTGCCGAGTCCTGACATCCTACCGCCCTTCACGGCGAGGAGCTCGATCGTGACCGCGCTTCGCGCAGAATGTCCATCCGCGACGTCACTGAAACCTGCGACGCCGCGCCTCGAGCGAGCCAGTCCCGAACGCGTACAAGCGGTGCTGGAATCGAGGCGGCTTTCGCTGATGGCGGTGGCTCGGCAGGTGGGCCCGTCCGTGCTCTACTCGGCGCTCTTCTTCCCAGCCGCTTCGCCGACCGCCGTAGAGCGCGTCTGCGCGGTGCTGCGGTGTTCGCCGGGCGATCTCGCCGCCGGTTCATCCCGGAGGCGCTGATGCCTCGCGCCGACATCGCCGCTCCCCAGCCGACTTCCGAACGCACCGCCATCCTCAACGGAACGCGGATCACACCGTTCCGTGTCGAACCGAATGCCGACGGTCTCTGGATCGAAGCCGGCAGATGGATATCGCCGCCGGACTCACGGTCGGGATGGCGGATCGTCGACGCGAGCGGGCTCTATATCGCTCCCGGATTCATTGACGTCCATATCCACGGCGGCGCGGGCTCCGATTTCATGGACGGAGCAGCGTCCGACGCCCAACGCATCGCCGGCTACCACGCGACCGGTGGAACAACGTCTCTGCTGGCGACCACCGGCGCAGACTCGCTCGGCGGGTTCATGCGTACGATGGATAGCGTCGCGGAAGCCATGGCGAGCGGCGCGGGAGGCGCGCGACTGCTCGGCGTCCACGTCGAGGGGCCCTACTTCAGCCCCGCCAAGCGCGGATGTCACCTCGCCCGCTACATCCGCGCGCCCCGTCCCGACGACTACATGCCGCTGCTGGAACGGGACGAGGTTCGCTGGATGACGCTCGCCCCGGAACTGCCCGGCAGCGAAGGACTCATCCGCGCGCTCACGGAACGCGGGATCGTCGCCAGCGCGGGGCACTCCGAAGCGACCTATCCGCAGGTCGAGGAGGCGGTCGGTTGGGGGCTCCGCCACTCGACGCACCTCTACAATGCGATGTCCTCGGTGACGAAGCGGGGCCCGGCGAGGATCGGCGGTCTAGTCGAGGCGTCGCTGCTCCTGGACGGCATGACGACCGAGCTGATCGCCGACGGTCACCACGTGCCCGACGAGCTGATGCGCCTCGCCGTGCGATGCAAAGGCGTCGATGGCGTCTTGATCGTCACGGACGCCCAGCGGGCGGCGGGCATGCCCGACGGCGAGTACGAGTTCGGTCGCCGAGGCGAGGGCGTGCCGTTCGTTGTGAGGAATGGCGTCGCGATGATGCCCGATGCGTCCGGCTACGCGAGCTCGACGATCCGCATGATCGACGCCGTGAGAGTCGCCCACGAGCGCATCGGCGTCGGGATCGCGGAAGCGGTGCGTATGGCGTCGCACAACCCGGCTCGACGCCTTGGGCTCGAAGTCGAGCTGGGTTCGCTGGAACCGGGGAAACGCGCGGACGCGGTTCTGTTCTCGCCGGAGTGGGAAGTCGTGCAGACGCTCGTCGACGGCTCGGAGGTCTATCGACGCAGCTAGCTGCGCGCGGCGAGCGTGGCGGAGATCGCGACCCAGCCCTCGTTCTCGCGCTGCTCGACGATTCGGAGACAGTGATTCGGCAGCGCGTCGCGCACCTTGTCGCCCTCAGGCAAC
>VGLH01000029.1 GCA_016866785.1 Candidatus Poribacteria bacterium | reverse complement strand
GTATCCGCGAGCTCGCCAGCCAGCTTCAGCCGGAGGAAGTGCTCGAAGCGATCCAGGTCTACGCCGTCGCCAACGCGATGTGCCGCCTCAGCGTGCTCACCGAAGCCGGCGTATGCGCCTAGCGCTCCCGGTCGCTCTGGCGATGGTTACGCTCAGCCTGGCAGGGGTTGCCGTTCTTCTGCGGAACACGAGCGCTCGCGAGCGGCGTCTCCAGTCGGCGTTCGATCATACGCTGCTGGAGCTGGAAGGCTTACAGCAGGCGTTCCATCAGTTCGCGCCACAGGCGGTCGTCGAAGAGATCATCCAGCGCGGCGTCTCTATCCACGGCGAACGCCGCGAGGTCACCGTCCTCTTCGCCGACATCGTCGGCTTCACGACGATCAGCGAACGGATCGAACCCGACGCCATCGTGCGCATGCTCAACGGCTACTTCCGCGCGATGACGCGCGCTATCTCCGACCACAACGGACGCGTTGGGAAGTTCATCGGCGATGGCATCATGGCGATGTTTGGAGTGCCTGACCCCAACCCCTGGCAGGCGATGGACGCCGTCCAGGCAGCGCTCGCCATGCGCGAGGCGTTGCCCGTCTACAACCGGGAGCTCGAAGCCGACGGGCTCGCGCCGATCACCATCGGCGTCGGCATCCACCGCGGAACCGTCGTCGCGGGCGTCCTCGGAAGCCAGGAGCTCATGGAGTACACGGTCATCGGCGATGTCGTCAACGCCGCGTCGCGGATCGAGCACTTCACACGCGACTTCGGCGTGGACATCATCATCTCCGACGCCGTCGCGCAGGCACTCGACAAGCGGTTCCGCCTCGATCCACTCCAGCCCGTCGAGATACGCGGCAAGCAGGAGAAGGTACCACTGTTCGCCGTGGTCGGACGGGCCGGCGACGTGACGACGTAGCGCCCGGCGCTCGGAAGGGCCCCGTCACTCCGGCGGGGAGAGGTAGATGTAGTACCCCGATCCAAACTGGCTCCGGTCGTGCCGATAGGCGAAGTCCTCCCAGGGCGACCCAGCGCGCCGCGCCGCCGGCGTCGGGTTCGCCAGGACGATCAGCCGGTTCCCCTCGACATCGACCGTGACGATGTTCTCGCGGAAGTCCCCCAGCACGTCGACGCACGCCAGGTTCCGCCCGTACTGACCGCCCTCCGGCAGCTTGCCGTCCGCCAAGTCTTCCATCTCGCCCGAAGGCAGCAGGCGCACGACTCGCTTGTTCTCCTTGCGGATGACGAAGACGACCTCGCGCCCCTCGTCCCAATGCACCGGCACGAAGTTCTTGCGCTGCCAGTCCGTCAGGTTCAGCCAGTGGGAACCGTCCGGCAGGTAGATCGGGAAGTGCCCCTCCTCGCGCATGCCGGCTCCGGCGCCGCCGTACTCGTGCCGCGCGTCCTCCGCCGTGTGCGGATGCAGACCCGGAACGCCGGGCGCGTGGCGGGCGAGCCATCCATAGTGGGCGTGGCGGAACGGCTCCTTGAACAGCGTCGCGCCGTCTCGATCCACGAGATAGACGCCGGGTCCTCCGCTCTCGACGGCATACCATATCTGAAGCCCCGGCCGATCGGGATCGATCTTGGCGGGCTTCGAGATATCCGTGTGTCCGAAGGATTCCGCCTCCCAGCGCACGGAGCCGTCGCCGTTGTAGCAGACGCCGCCGCAGATGATCTCCTGGACCCCGTCGCCGTCCAGGTCGGCGATGTCGAGATTGTGCCCGGCGGGACGCTTCTGCTCGACGCGCCATTCCGTCGCGCCGGTCTTGCCGCCGATGGCGGTCAGCACGACGTCGCCGTACGTCTCATCGAGGACGACGACGCTCGCCGGGGCGTCGAGCCCGCGCAGATGCCCGACCGTCATCATGACCCGCGAGCGCGTCGCGGGCCACGACGTGTTCCACACCGTCTCGCCGGTTTCGCCATCGACCGCCGTGAGCTGCTGCCTTGGATCCGCCGTGTCGTAGCGCTCCGTCGGGTACTTGCCCGGGAAAGACGGGAACACGACTTCGCTTCTGCCATCGCCGTTGATTTCCCAGCAGAGGAACGGCGCGTGAAGCGTCGAGCCGTCCCAGCCGCCGGCGGCGGGGAGGCGCGTGTCGCGCTCCCACAGATGCGCGCCGTTGTGGTCGTAGGCGGCGACCCGGATCGTCCCGCCGCGCACGAAGCGGATCGCGTAACCGAGCCGCCCGTCGTTCGTCAGGTCGCCGATGATCAGCCCGCCAACGGACGCCGCGTCCTCGATGGGAACCGAACGCGCCGCGAGCGACGGTTCCGCCCCGGCATCAACGGTCACTGACTCCGACGCCGTGTCGTCGCCCGTCACGACGCGGTAGGCGTACGGCTCGGCGGCTGGAGCCTGATCGACGTAAGTTGTCGAGTCCGTTACGGGAGCCGTCGAGACGCGCTCCCAAGCCCCGCCGCGTCCTCGTTCGACGTGGAACGGCGCGTCCGGCGCGTCGGACGGCAGCAGCCGCCACGAGAGGAAGACCTGTCGGTTACCGCGTGGCAGGGCGAGAAGGTGTCGGTGTTGTGGCATATCGTTGACTCCTGACTCGTCGGACTCCACTGGCAACGATCCGCCTATTCGCAACCGCGATCAACAGGATACCTTACCGCATCTTGTCGATGATCCGTAGTACATCGTGCGTCGATGTTGTCCATGGCGTTACCATAGGGCCGAGCCGACGCAGCGATCGTCTGTGAGGTCGTCGCAACAGGACAGGTCGGCAATCCAATGGCAAGGGCTGCCGAAGCCTACTGCGATTCGTCACGAACCGCGTGAGCCGTACGTCGTTTTGGCGCCAACGGGCGTGGGAGGCAATCGAGATGTCTGGTCGATCTGACTTCCTCGTGCACTGGGTCGGCAAGCATCTTCACACGGAAGCTGAATGTACGAAACGGTCCATTCGCTGGGAGCGGATATCAGCGGTGCAACGCGAGAAGTATGTTGGACTCCTAGCGGATATTGTGGCAAAAGGAATCTGCGTAACGATCGGACAACCGGAATACCTGTTTGGCAAAGATGTCGGGATACGGCAGATTCTTGCGCGCGTCTGCTTCACCGAGACGCGTCTGTCACAGGCGGAACACCTGTCCAAGCAGTATGGATGTCTCGGAGTCGGGGTCCGCCGTGACTGGGCGATTGCCAGAGGCGGAGCGCCCGTGCATTACGTCGGTGAAGACAACGGGCAATTCGTGGCGAATGCCTTTGTCGAGATCGTTGAAGCCCTCAAGCACTGGGAAGCCCTCAAGCACTGCGAAGAGGAGCGCGTCCCCGACGTTCCAGGAGATGTGAGCTGTCTACGGACGCCGACGCATGTGAAGGATGAGGTTTGGAGGCTCGCCTACTTCGTCAGGCGTATGTCCGACAGCTCTCCGAACGACTACTCGCTGATGGAAGAGAACGAGTGGCGTATCGTGGAGCCTCCGGATTGGGTGCAGCCCAAGCCTTTCACCGCGCCTAAGGAAGAGGAATTCGTTGCCGACGGCAACGTGAAAGTGGCGTATCGCATCCCAATACTCCCCCACGATGTCGCTATCATTGTCCTCCCTGACGAAAGAACGCGGTTCATGTTGTACCACCACGAACTCATCACCGAATGGATGGGCAAGGAGCGTGAGAAGTGTCCCCCGTTCTTGACGCTTGAGGAGTGCCGCAACCTCTAGGCAGTACGCTGCTGTTACCCTGGTGGGGCCTCGTCGCTCCCGCGAAAGCGGGAGCCCAGGGTTCTGGATTCCCGCTTCCTGGCCCCGCGAAGGCGGGGCGCGCGGGAATGACGAGTAGGAGAAGCAGGAACGCCGGTGCGTCGTGATCGCGTACTTCGACCGGTCGCAGAGGAACCGCAAATGAGAGTCCGCTACGATCCCGAAACGGACGCCTTCGCCATTGTGCTCGACGACACCGAGCCCATCATCGAATCGGAAGAGGTGTTGCCGGGGTTGGTCGTGGACTTCAACGCCAAGGAGCAGATCGCAGGTCTGGAGTTCCTCGGCGCGAAGGCGCTGCTGCCCGGCAGCGTCCATGAGCGGCTTCGGCGCGCGGCGGAGAGTTCCGCCCAAAGTGGGTCATCGACGCTCGCGGTCTAGGCTCTCGGACCCCTGCCCGCCTTCAGGCGCCCCCACGTCGTCGCGGAGCGCCCGAGCGGATCGACCGGCAGCAGCGCGTCGAGTCCGCCCATCACGGACTTGATCTCCTTCTGGGTCAGCCCGCGATTGAACAGCGCCCAGTCGTCCATGACGCCGTTGTAGTACCGCTTCAGGTTGAGCTCCGTGCCGATGAGCACGGGATCGGTGTTGGGGACGAGCTTGTCGTCCTGCTTCGGATATTCGATGAGCGGCTCCCCGTCGAGATAGACCGTCCAGAACTGCTTCGGGTCCCACGCGACGGCGACGTGCTGCCACACGTCAGGCTTCACCTCCTTCGGGCTCTGCGCCGGCACGATTCGCTGGGCGTTCTGGAACATCCATCCCATCCACAGGAACCCGTTCGGACTCAGGAGAACCTCGAAGAACTCTTTGGCGTCGGCTCCCTTCGACCCGAGAAGCTGCCACTCATCGCCCTTGAGCGTCGGCTTGATCCACACGGCGACCGTCAGTCCGTCGGTGAACTGGAGCGACTTGCTGTCGGGAACCTCGACGACGCCGTCGTTCCCGTCGAACTGCAACCCGCCGCCGTACTTGCCCGTCGTCCACTTGACGCCGCCTTTGATCTTCCCGTCGTTGCCGTTGCCCGACCCGTCGGCGACCGTCGCCCCTTTACCCTCGCCGAACGGCAACGCGAGTACCAATCCGGCGACCTCCCTCGCCGAGGACGACGCCTGCATCGCGAACAGAAGCGTGATTCCGACAGCAAGACGAATGGTAGGACGCGTCATGGGGCTCTCCTTCCGTGCGGCGGCAGAAGCGCGCCGAGTGATTGTGTAAGGTATATAGCCGCGTCACGGCGTTCGCGCGAATCCTCGGTCTAGCCGAACAAGGGAACCGGGAACGCGACAGCGTGCGGAATAGCCACGGCAGACCGTGCGCCTCCGCCCAGATCTCTCCCAACCTGCGAAGCGGGGAGGGAAGGTTGCCGGCATCCATGACCGTGGGGCGCTAGCGAAAGAGCAGCGTGAAGGCGACGCGGTGGGCGTTCCCCAGATCGCCGACGGGGAGGAAGGCGTAGTCCACCTGGTACGTGTCCGTCGCGTAGCCGAGTCCGCCGCTCAGCCGCGAGACGGCATCGAACGCCGAATCGGTCCGATATCCCGCCCGGGCGGACAAACCGTTGCTGAACCGGTACTCCAGCCCCGCGCGCAAAGCCGGCGATTCGCCCCGCGTCGAGAGAAGGTCGGTGGATGCCGTCAACACGCCCGACGCCGCCGAGGGCTTCGCCGTGTCCGTCGTCGCCAGCTCCACCGGAAGCTGCTCGGAAGCCACGGGCTCAATCCGTCGCGTGTACGCGGCTCCGACCTGGAGGGTTCGCGGCAGCGGCGACGAATCTCCGTGCAGCGACGCCGAGCCTCCCAGGTTCCGCAGCGCCGCTCCGACACGGAGTCCGCTCACCGGCGTCTGGTAGATCGCTCCCACATGGGTCGTCCCGCTGCGGGCGCTCTGGCTCTCGTCGTCGGACGAACCGGAGATGTCCAGCCCTTCGCGCATCAGCTCGACCCCGCCGCCGAACCGGAAGCTGCGGATCTCCGTCGAGCCGAACGCGATCTGCGCGTGTCGAGCCGAATAGCGGAAGACTCCTTCGCCGGCGTAGCCCCCCAGCGTCATCACGGTACGTGGGACATCGCCGCCGGTCAGCAGTTTGCCGCCGATCCCGACCGTCGCCAGCCTGCCGATGGGCTGGACGAACCCGACCCACTCGTAGCGGACGCCGCCGATCCATTCCGTATGGACGCCGGTCAACTGGGAACCCCGCACCAGCCCGAGTCCGCCAGGGTTCCAGTAGAGCGTCGATACGTCGTCCGCGACGGCAACGAACGCCCCGCCCATCGACTCGGCGCGCGCCCCGGCGCTCAGCGCGAACGACGCGCCGCCGACACGCCCCGACGCGCGCAGGTTCAACGCGGTCAGCGCCATCGCGCACACCAGGGCGTAACGTAGGATCGCTCGGGTTGACATCCGTCGGCTCCTCAGCGCGCCACGAAGATCTGCCCCGTACGTCGGGCGTTGGCTCCCCGAACGAGATAGATGTAGAGCCCGGTCGCGACGAGATGTCCGCTCCCGTCGCGCCCGTCCCAGGTTGCCGTGCCCGGGTTGGCGCTCGTGAGCGTCCGCACACGTCGGGCATCCAGGGTGAAGATGTCCACGACCGCGTCGGCGGTCAGGTTGCGGAACGTCAAGACGCCGTGCGTCTCCGGTGAAAATGGGTTCGGGTAGAGCACGACGCGGTCCAGCCGCCGAGGCAGCACCAGCCGCGCCACCCGCAGCACGCCCAGCGTCCGCATCTGCGCCGTCACGACGCCCTGGTTCACATCGACTCGCTGCACGCCGGACACCAACTCCCATCTCGCGGGAACCGCCGAGGCGTTCAGCCGGAAGACCCGCAGCTCCTGCGCCAGGTCTGGAGGGTCGAGCGCCGGGAACCCCATCGTGACCGTGATCGGCTGTGGGAACGCCTCGGTATCCGACGAGAACCACCGCGTCGTGCTCTGCAGGAGCGTGTCCGGCTCAGGATCGATGTTCGCCTCGTCCGGCGAGAGATTCGCCTCCTCGATCCGGCGCAGCCAAGCCGAATCCGTCACCGTCAGAATGTCGATCCGCATCCCCGGTCGGGCGATGGACTGCGGAACCGTGACGCTCGTGCGCGCGTCCAGTCCGCCTCGAACGGTCCATTCCCGCTGATCGGACAGGATGTTCTGGATCGAACGCACCGGGCCCGCCACGGATGTTTCGCCGAGCAGAGAGCGATTCCTGCCGCCGTCCACGGCGGCGAGCGCGACATAGTACGGCACGTCGTCACGCGGAACCGGAACCAGCGCGACCGGCTTCTTCGGGTCCGCCAGGGATGCGCGGTCCACGACCAACGCCGGGACATCCGACGACCGCAGCAGAACGCGCGGTTCTGTCGTCACGTAGACCTCGTACGTGCGGATCGTGGCGTCCTCGTCGGGTTTCCACGAGACGACGAGCTCGCCGCCTCGGTCGCTGGGCGAATCCGACGCGGAGACGCCCGCAACGGGATCGGGGCGGATGTCGTCGTGCGACTGCACCGGACCCGCCAACGACCCGGCGACCATCGCCGACCGGTTCCCGTTCACGTCGGCGGCGACCACCGCCACGTAGAGGTCCATCCCGTCTTCGGGAACCGGAACGATGCCCTGCGGAATCGCACGATCCGGGAAGACCGCCGCCGGCTTCGCATCTTGCAGCGACGCACCGGCGAGCGGCTCGCGCCCAATGTAGACCGCGTAGTGGGCGAAATCGCGTTCGGCGTTGGACGGCGTCCAGCGGACGAGCAGCGCCAAGCCGTTGTCATCCGGGGCGTCCGACGCGCTCACGCCGACGACCGACGCGGGCGCGATGTCATCCGTCGCCCGCACCGGGCCCGCCGTCGAGCCGCCCGTCGGCGACAGCGCGCTCTCGTTGAGAGCCGCATCGACCGCCGTGACGGCGAACCAGAGGTCCGCATTGTTCACCGGCACGTCCACGTCGAGCGTCGTCTTTTCGGGCGCACGGAGATCCGCCACGACGGGAACCATCCCCTTCGTGCTTCGGATCGGAGCCGACTGCCGGTAAACCTGGTAGCGCAGGAAGTCGCGCACGTCGGTCGTCGGCTGCCAGGTCAGCCGAATCCGCCCGCCTTCGTCTTGAGGCACATCGATGGCGACCAAGTTCACGATCGGCTCCGGCGGGATCGCGTCCAGCGAAACGCGACGCGACGCGCTCCGCGTCTCGGAGTTTCCGTTGCGATCCGTCAGTGTCGCCGTCACGAGCGCTTCGACGACCGAATCCGTCTCCCGGACGATGTAGCTCGCCGTGTAGATGCCGTCTCCCGCTGCAACGTCGTCGCCCGCGCCGTCGTCCAGCAGGGGAAGCCCCGTCAACGCCGTCCCGATGTCCAGCGTCGCGGTTCCCTCCGGTTCCCCGACGAGGCGGACGATCAGCTTGTCGCCGGCGTGCAGGGATCTGGTCGCATTGTGCGTCACGGACTTGATGCTCGGTTTCGTCGTGTCGATGCTGACTGGCTGCGGCGCGACGATGCGCGATACGTTCCCGGCGCGATCTGTCAACGTCGCCGACACGAGCGCGTTCAGCGCGTTGTCTCCCTCGCGGATGACGACGAAGCCCGTGTAGACGCCGTCATTCGCGACTTCGTCGCCCTGCGTGCCCTCGTCCGAAAGGGCGATATGCTCGCGAACGCCGGCGATGGCGAACTCCCCGACGGCTCCGACCTCGCCCCGGATGCGCACCGTCATTCGGTCGCCGGACGCCAGAACGCTCCGGGCGTCGTGTTCGATGGACGCGATACGCGGAGGCGTCGTGTCGATATCCACTTTCCGAAGCGCCGAACGCGTCGCGCGGTTGCCCAGGTCGTCCGTCGCAGCCACGGTGACCGTCGCCCCCGCCGCCTGGTCTCCCAGCGCGACGCGATAGGTTCCGGCGTACTCGCCGTCGTTGGCTCCGCCGTCTTCGTGTTTGCCGTCGTCGTATAGCGACGCGACCGCGCGGAACCCTTCGGCAGCCAACTCCATCGTCACGACGGCGAGCGGCTCCGTCCGCGCGCGCACGACCAGCACATCGTCGGCTCGGAGCGCCTTCGCCGCGTTGTGCTGCACGTCCTTGATCTCCGGCGCCGCCGTGTCGATGGTCACAACGGGCGGCAAGGTCAGCGACGCGGCGATCCCGCTGTCCGTCCGAATGACCGCGCGAAGCTCGCTGGCGGCGGCGTTCTCTCCGCTCCGAACCGTGTGCGTCCCGACGTAGATACCGCCGGAGGTCGCAGCGAGCGGGAACACGACGGAGCCCGAGCCGAGCTCCGCCGACACGCTCCATCCGGGATCGCCCTCGATGCGCGCCGTCAGGACTCCGCCGACGCCCAACGGACGAACCCCATCGTGGGAACCCCGACGCACGCGCAGGGCTCCGACTCGATACCCGCCGCGACCGGAGCCGCTGATCCGCATGTAGTAGGCGGAACCGGGAGACGGTAGCTGCACGATTGCAGACATCGCATCCGACGGGCTGGCGAGGGTCTCGGCGAGGCTCACCAGACCCGGACTCAACACCTGCATCTTGACCGAGCCCGTCGCGGTGGGCGCTGACAGAGACAGCAGCAGGGCTCCCTCCAGTGCCGGATCCAGGTTCACGACGAACCAGTCCTCATCGGACGCGCTGGAAATCGACCCGAGCATCGGGCGTCCGAGTCGCAGAGCTCCGGCGCGAGGCGCTGCGCCGTTGGGTTCCAGCTCCCAGTCTGCGCCGTCCGCAGCCGGTTCCAGAGACACGGAGACCGCGTACTCGAAATCGCCGCCGGTGTTGCCGGACATCTCGAAGAGATACGTCCCGCCGGTCGTCGGGATCGTCAGACCCCCCGAGGCGACGTCTCCCAGTGCGACCTCGCCCACGTCGATCGGCAACGCGGACGGGAAGGAACGCAGCGCGCGCGCCTTGCCCACCGACCCGACCGGAGCCGTCGGACGCCAGGTCAGCAGCCGCAGTGCCCCGTCGGGCACGGTGACGCGGAACCAGTCGGATTCGCCGGAACGGAGCGTCCCGCGCACTTCGCGTGTCGTGAGAGGCACGCGCGTCGCCAACGCCTCGACGCCGTTCTGCTCTTCCTCCCACTGAACCCCCTCCGGCAGAGCGACGATGGCAGGCTGGATCGCGTACGGAACCGAGCCGACGCCCGCCACTCGCAGGTACAGACTGGACGCGGCGACTCCAGTTCGGAGCGTTGCGACCGAACCACCGGAACTCGTCAGGGCGGCGATGGGAGCGCTCGAAGCATCTGGAGCGCCCTGGTAGAGCTCGGCGGAACCGACTCGCAGAAGCCGAAGCTCGAAGACGGTGCCCGGAGCTCGATCCACGTCGAAGCGATACCAGTCTATGTCATCGGCGGAGTTCGCCGATCCGGCGATCTCGGCGGTCCCCGACCCGACCGGGGTGGCGCGCAGCGGGTCGCCGTTCGGCTCGACGTCCCACACATAGCCGGGCAAGCGCGCGCTCAGGGCAACGGCGAGACGGTACTGCCCCGGAGCACCGTCCACACGGACGAGGTACTCTCCCGCGTCCACTCCGAGCGTCGTCGCGCGCGATTCGCCGCCTCGCGCCGACACGCGCGCGATCCGCTCCAAGTCTCCCAGCGCGAACGCCGGGAAGAGCGTCACGACGGACTCGTTGGGGCTGCCGCGCGACAGATGGAGTGACAGCGCCGCCGGTTCCGACACGACGACGCGATACCAATCGACATCGCCAGCCGCGTCCGTCGTCCCGTTCATGCGAATGCCAACCGGCAACGCGGTCGCGGCAGCGCCGAGGTCGTTCGGCTCGCTCTCCTCAAGCGCCAGCGGCTCGACGGCGAAGGTTCGCACGGTTGCGGGAAGGCTCCCATCCGAGGGTTCCACCGTGAGCGAATGGGAACCCGCCGACAGGTTCGGAAACAGAAGTTCGTTGACGGCGGCAAGTTGCGGGGGACCGTCGTCCAGGCGCACGCGCCAGCCCGGCGCTGAGCCATCCGGCGCGAACGCGCTCCATCGCGCGACGACCGAGCCCTGACGCGCCGTCCCGACGGGTCCTGCCAACAGCGCGGCTCCCAGGTCGCTTCCGGGCGGCGCATCGGCGGCGCTCCGAACGGGACCCGACACGCTGGAACCGCCGATTGGCGACTCGTTCCCAGCCGCGTCAGCCGCCGTCACGGCGACGTACCAATCGACGCCATCCGCCGCCGTTCCGATATCGGCGACCGTGACGCCGACGACCGGGACGCGCCCGGCGATGGTTCCGCCGACTCCCGCCGCGAAAGGTCGGTCCGACAGGTGGATGCGGTACTCGCCGAAGTCCGGCGCGAGACTGGGAGACCATCGAACGGTCAAGACGCCGCCGCGATCTCCGCGCCGGTCCGCCGCCTGAACGCCCGAAACGGGCTCCGGTGGGAGATTGTCCAGAGCGGTCGCCGCGCCGGAGACGGAGCCCTTCGGCCCGCCGATCAACGGCGAGGCGTTCCCGGCGAGATCGACCGCGACGACCGCCGAGTAAAACGGAACCCCGCTCTCCGCTTCGACGATCAGCGAGGTGGCATCCCGCTGGGCGCTCGTCGCGATGGGCGTCAGCCGGGAGAGCGTCACAACGGGCGTCTGCGCCGCATAGACGGCGTACCGCGCGAAGTCCTCGACGGCGCTGGCGTCCCACGTCACGCGCAGGAAGCCGCCTTCGTCGCCCGGAACGTCCTGCGCGGCGACGCCGGTAACTCCCGGTGGGGGAACTGTGTCGATGGTCAAGCGCATCGGCGCGGGAACCACGACGGACGGGCCCGTGCCCCGCCGGAACGTCGCCGCGACGGAGCCCCCGCGTACGTCATCGCCCGCGACCGTCGTGTACGCGCTCGTATAGACGCCGTCGTTCGCCTGGGCGTCTCCCTTCGTCCCGTCGTCCACCAACGGAAGACCCGCGCGAACCGGCGTGCCATCGGGTCGAAGGATCGCGAAGGACGCCGACAAGCCCTTCTCCGCCACGGCGCGCACGTGGATGGCCGCTCCCAACCCGAAGGCGGCAACGTCGTCGATGGAGACCGACGTGACCTGGGGCTCCGAGGCGTCCACGGCGACGGGCTGCGCAAAGGCGACCGTGGCTTGCATCGCGCTTATCGCCAGTTCCGCGCGCACGGTCAGCGGGCCCTTGGCGCTAGCCGGGATCGTCACTCGACCCGTGTAGACGCCCGCCTTGGACGCATCGCCCAGCGTCAGCGGCAAACCGACCGCCGCGCCGTCCACGTCGATCAGACGAACCGCCGCCGAACCGCCCGGAACCCAGACGACGCGCAAATCGAGAGGATCGCCCGACCGGAGCGGACGCGTCGCCGAATGGCTCAACTCCTCGACGAAGAACGCCCATGTCCGGTAGGAGTCCGTCGCGGAGCCCTGGGGTTCCACCGAAAGGTAGTAGGCTCCTGGCACGGCATCCGCCTGGACGGACGTCCTGCCGCCATTCGATGGGTTCGCCGGCGACGACGCCAGCGACACGCCCCCCGCGTTGCGGATATGCACCTCGACGGTTCCGGTTCCCATGCCGGCTTCGTAACCGACGGCGACCGTCCCCCGGCGAATGATCTGAACGGAATAGGCATCGACATCGCCCGACTTCCAGGCGTCGCCCGCGAACGCCGTCGTCAGAGGCAGGGGCGTCGCGCGCGCGATCACGTCGTTCGACTCGATCTCCATGCCCGCCGCGCCGGGCGTCAAGGCGATGCGTGCCTCGTACTCGCTCGCGCTCGCTTGCTCGCCGACAATCTCCACGAAATAGAGGTCGGCAGCCGCGCCGATGGCGATTCGGTTCGACAGGCGCGCGCCGTCCAGCTTCCACTCGGCAACCGGCGCGTCGCCCCGGTAGAGCCGCCAAGTCGTCGTGCCGGAGCCCGCCGGACGGTAGGACGCGACCTCCAGCCGCGACGCCGCAAGCACGGGAACCGCGAACCAGTCGCGGTCGGGAGCCGTCTGAGACGAACCGCGCACCAGCGCCGGAGCGGACAGATCGAGCGTCAGCGCGCGGTCGGCGACGTCGTTGGGCTCCATCTCGGCGGCGCGTCCGGCTCCCAGGTCGAGCAGGGACGCGAAGAGCGCGTAATCGCCGCTGCCGGTCACATGAATCCAGTGGACGCCCGGAGCCACGGCGACGGTTGCCGTGCGGCGCGGAGCCGCCGCCGTCAAGACGCTCTGGAACGCCACCGTATCCGGCGAGCGGATGCCGCGATAGAGCGTGACGGTCGCTTCGCCCGACGATTCGGCGGTCAAGGCGAGGACGCGGGGGTTCTCGATGTTCAGGCGGTACAGATCGCCAGCGGCTTCGGCGATACCGGCGAAGGTCACGTTCGGCGTCAGTTCGGTCGCCGTCGATTCCGCCTCGTTCGGTTCGCGTTCCCGCACGGTCGTGGGCTCGACCCGGAAGGTCGCCTGCGACGCCGTCGCCGCGCCCGGAATCCCGACGCGGACGGTGTGCTCGCCCGCCGACAGACCGTAGAACATCGCTGAAGTCAGCGATGTCAACTCGGAAGCTCGTCCATCCAACTGGACGCTGAACCGCGACGGCGGGTCGCCCGCGTCCGCCGCGTACCGGTTCCACAGGAAGGTCGCGGACGTTCCCCGCACGATGCCGCTGGGTCCCGTCAAGCGCAGCGGCGATGCGTCCGGCGTCGCGTTCGCGGCTGGGGTCGCGGGTCCCGCCGTCGAACCGGGCCCGATGGCGGACTCGTTCCCCGACAGATCGACGACCGTCACCGCGACGTAGACCGGCGCGCCCACAGGCAGGGAACCGATGTCCGCGACGGTCGCCCGTTGGCTCGCGACTCGCGCCCCGGGAACCCGTCCCTCGGTCGATGCGATGGGCTCCGGGCCCACATAGACGCGGTACTCCTGGAAGTCTTCGACGAGCGCGGCGTCCCACCGCGCCGTGACCGATCCGCCGTAGTCGTAGGGCGTGTCGGCGATGGTCACGCCCGACACCGGATCGGGACGCCGGTTGTCCAGCGCGCGGATGGGTCCGAATACCGACAGACCGCCCAACGCTGACTCGTTCCCGGCGAGATCGACTGCCGTGACGGCGATGTACGTGTCCACGCCGTTCTGCGACACGGGCACGTCCAGCGATGTCAGGTGCGTCGAAAGCGCTGGCGCGAGTCCTGACGTCGCTGGGATGGGCGTCGGCGAGATGTAGACCCGATAGGTTGCCAGGTCCGCCGCCCGCGATGCCGACCACGACAGACGCAGCCAATAGCCGTCGTCGTCGGGCCGGTCGCTCGCCGTCAGAGCCGTGATGGGAGCCGGGGGAACACCGTCGAGCGTCACGGTCTGCGACGCCGTCTTGGTGCTGACGCCGCCCGTCTCGTCGCGCACAGTGACGACCACCGGCTGATCGCGCAGGTCGTCCGACGCGCCGACGCTGTAGGTTCCCGAATAGACGCCGTCGGACGCGGAACCGTCCTCGTGCGCGCCGTCGTCGAAGAGTGGTATCCCTTCGCGCGCCGTCCCGATGGCGAAACTCGCCGCGCCCCTGGGCGGAGCCGTCGCGGTGACGCGGAGCACCTCGCCGCGCCGCAGCGGTCGAGTCGCGGAATGGCTCACGTCGAGCACGCCCGCCGCGCCGAGCGTGGCGTTGAGCCGGTACCCGGCGGCTGAAGACTCACCGGTCGGCGTGAGCTCGACATGGTGGGTTCCGGCGCTCACGGACAGGCTCAGTGTCGCCGTCTGGCTCGCGGCGACGGAAGCCGTTGCCTCGCCGATCTGCGCGAAGTTCGGGCTGAACGCGCGCACCCGCGTCAAGCCCGTGCCGGATGGGCGCGTGAACCGGATCGTCAACACGCCGGCACGAGGCGCTTCGACGGCGTACCAGTCGGTGTCCGCGCCGCCGTCCCAGCTCGTGCCGTCCATCGGGCGGTCGAGCGCCAATCGCGTTGGCGAACGCGGGTTGACGCGCGGATCGGCTCCGTTGGGTTCCACCTCGACGTCGCCTGCAGGCTCCGACAGCGAGAAGAACAGCCAGTACGGCTCCGCCGCCAGCGTCGAGGGGTGCTCGACGCGCACGAGGACATCGCTCAGCGTGACGCCCGTCTCGAACGTCGCGAACTGCCCGTTGGCTCCCGAAGCGGTAAGCCGGGCGATCTGCCGATCCGTCGTCGGCGGAGCCCCTGCGTAGACGCTGACCTTCGTCTCGCCAGCGGAACCGGGTCGGAACACGGTCAGCCGCAGCAGGGCGGTCGTGGTGATGTTGGCGCGGATGCGGTACCAGTCCACATCAGTCGCGCTGGCAGCGGAACCGACGATGCCGAGCTTCGACGAGGCGGCGGTCAGCTCGCGCACGTTCGCGGACGCCTCGGAGTCGTTCGGCTCGATGTCGCGGTGGTACGCCGGAGCCAGCGCCGCGCCGGTGACCGTGACGACGTATTGCGACGCGACCGCCTCCGCCGCGTCGGACTGCACGCGCAGGTAGTGGACGGAAGGCGATGTTCCGACGGTGAACGTGACCCGCTGGCTATTCTCCGGCGACGCCGTCGCGGTTCCCAGCAGGACGTTCAGGGCTGGATCGCCGCGATAGAGCTGAACCGTCGTCTTGCCGAGCCCCCCGACGGGTCGGCGGAAGGTGACGGTCACCTGGTTCGGCGCGCCTAAGAGCGCCACCTTGAAGAAGTCGATATCGACCGCTCCGCCGGAGATGCCTCGCACCTCGATGCCCGATGAGGCGTCGTTGGCGGCGACGGCGAAGTCGTTCGACTCGGCTTCCTCGCTGAACGCCACTCCGACGGTGAACAGGCTTTCGGCGGGCGTCGGGTCCTCTTCCAGCCGGGCGTTCACCGCCGCGACGCGGAACCGGTGCTCGCCTTGAGGCAACGCGTAGAGGGCGATTGTCGAGGATTCGGTGAAGACGGGGGCAGACCCGTCGAGGCTGTACCGGTAGCCTCGCACCGGCGCGGCGGGGTCGTCGGAGAGTCCTGCCCACCAGAAGACGACGTCGGCGCGGTCGGTGAGTCCGGCGGGCCCGCTCAGGATCGCCGTGTCCGGCGCGGCGAACGCGGCTCCGGCGTGCACGGCGAGAAGCAACGTCAGCGCAACGAGCGCGGCGCAGCGATTCGGAGGTTGTCGATGGCGATACCGAGTCTGGAGTCGAGCGTTGGTCAGCCGCGCCGACGCCGTGTGCGGGCGGTCAGACATCGGGTTCATTCGCGCCCTTCTCCGGTGGCTGTCAGCCTTCCTTGGCGGGAACGTACCCCAGCGCGGCTCGCACGAATCCGACGAAGAGCGGATGCGGTTCCAGTGGCTTCGAGCGAAACTCCGGATGGAACTGGCATCCCAGCATGTGCGGGTGGTCCGCCAACTCCGCGATCTCGACGAGGTCTTCGCCGGGAGAGAGCCCGCTCCACACGATCCCGTGCGCCTGGAGCCGCTGGCGATAGGTGTTGTTCACTTCGTAGCGATGGCGATGCCGCTCGACGATGATCGGCTGGCGGTAGCCCTGGTAGGCGATGGTGTTCTCGTCGGAAAGCACGCACGGGTAGATGCCCAGCCGCTGGGTTCCGCCCTTTTCGGTGCGGCGAACCTGCGTCTCCATGAGATCGACGACGGGATGCGGCGTCTCTTCGTCGAACTCTCGGCTGTTGGCGCGTTCGAGACCTGCCACGTTTCGGGCGAACTCGATCACCATGCACTGCATGCCGAGGCAGAGCCCCAGGTAGGGGATTCGGCGCTCGCGGGCGTGGCGGGCGGCGACGATCATGCCCTCGATCCCGCGAATCCCGTATCCGCCGGGAACCAGGATGCCACTCACATCGGCGAACGCGGCGTCCAGATCGCTTTCTCCGGTGAGCGATTCCGAATCGACCCACTTGATCTCGACTTGGGCGTCGTTGGCGATGCCGCCGTGCTTCAGGGCTTCCTGCACGCTCAGATAGGCGTCGCCGTGGGTCGTGTACTTCCCGACGACGGCGATCCGCGCGTGTCCCTCCGGGTTCTTGAGCCGGTGTACCATCCGCGCCCAGTCTTCGGATGCGATATGCGTCGCAGGCAGGCTGAGGCGCTCGACCACGAGCTCGCCGACGCCCTGCTCTTCGAGGATCAGCGGAATCTCCTCGATGCAATCGACGTCGCACGCCTCGATGACCGCGTTGAGTGGAACGCCGCACGACTGCGAGATCTTCTCGCGGATGGAGCGGGACAGCGGCTGCTTCGTCCGGCAGATGAGCATGTCCGGCTGAACGCCCAGCGAGAGGAGTTCGCGGACGCTGTGCTGCGTCGGCTTCGTCTTCACCTCGCCCCAGGCGACGGAGACCACGAGCGTCACATGCATCAGGAGTGTGTTCGGAATGCCCATCTCCATGCGGACCTGGCGCATCGCCTCGACGAACGGCGGTGTCTCGAAGTCGCCGATGGTTCCGCCCACCTCGCAGATGAGCACGTCAGCGCGGCTTTCACGAGCCAATCGGTAGATGCGATCCTTGATCTCGTTGGTGATATGCGGGATGAGCTGGACGGTCTCACCGAGGAACTTCCCCTCGCGTTCCTTCTCGATGACGGAGCGGTAGACGGCTCCGCTGGTGAAGTTGGAGAGCCCCGACAACTCGGTTCCCAGGAACCGCTCGTAGTTGCCCAGGTCCAGGTCGGTCTCCGCGCCGTCGTTGGTGACGAACACCTCGCCGTGCTGGAAGGGGTTCATCGTGCCGGCGTCGACGTTGATGTACGGATCGATCTTGAGCGCGTGGACGCGATAGCCGCGATTGGTCAGCAACCTGCCCAGAGCGGCAGTGGTAATGCCCTTCCCGATGGAGGACACGACGCCGCCCGTCACGAAGATCATCTTGTGCTTCATGGGTTCCTCGCGCTGCAGGTCTTCGGCAACGGTTCGCTCGCTGCTACCAGTGTGCCACACGGGACAGCCGAAGGCATCTCAAGGATCGCGCGCCTCGGATGCTTTCCGTACTGAGTTCCGTGACGCTCGGAGCCGGCTGCGGAGCGGGTTTCAGCGCTTCAGGCTGCCCCACGTCGCCGCCATGCGTCCCGCCGGAGAGACCGCCAGAATGCCCTTCAAACCGCCCTTCATCAGGTCTTTGATGTTGGCGTCCGGGAGAGGCGCGTTATGCACCGAGACCTCATCGACGGCTCCCTTGAAGTCCCATCCGGGTCCGCCCTTCCATTGGGCGAACCAGATGGAGCCGCCGTCGGCGTCGCGGGTCATGTCGGGCTGACCGACGTCCGACTGGTTGACGAGTTCGCCATCGACGTAGAGCTTGAGGGTCTTGCCGTCGTGGGTCAGGGCGACGAAGGTCCACGATCCGACCTTGTGGATGCCGCCGCGAATGCCGTTGCCGATCCCGCCGCCCTGGACGACGCTCGCGTAGAAATCCGTCGCGCCGATCTGGATGGTCGGGTTGTGCCAGTTCCGCTCCATGACGCGCGTGTTCGGGTTGCCCGGCACGGCGGTGGGCTTGACCCACAGGGCATAAGTGAACCCGTCGCGGTAGTCGTCCGTCGTCGGGCTCGCAGGGATGCGGGCGTGGTTGGATCCGTCGAACTCGAGAGCCTTGCCGTCTTTGCCGTCCACCCACTTCGCGCCGACGACTTCGCCGTTGTTGTTGTTGCCGGAAGCGTCTTTGAAGGCGGCTCCCTTGCCCTCGTCCAGCGTCCACGCCCCGACGAGGGTCGCGGGGTCGATCTTCGCCTGCGCGCTGAAGGCGAGCGCCGTGCAGAAAGCCACACAGATCATGACGGATCGGTGCATCGTCGTCTCCTGCTCTGGTGTCAAGCTCTCTCGGCTCATCTCCAGTCTAGCGGCACGACGGAACACGCGCAATCGAACGACGCGCTAGCCGCTTCCGCTAGTAAGCAGGTATCCATGTGGACTCTCACCCAGTCTCCCCAAGAAGTGGGAGGAACCGGACGAGCACGGCTCCTTCTCGCTTCTAGGGAAGGCCGGCATGGGGTTTTTCACTTCACCAACGCGATGCGTCGCGTGCGCCACGTTGTCAACGCCAAGGGCGACGCGACGGGTCTCCCCTACGACCGCCATCGCCGCTCCGGCAGGGCCCGGCATTTGTCGGACGACCTCGCGCGCCCTGTGCTAACATTCGCCTCGACGAGCTCCCACCCCTTCGGTGTCCACGCGGCAGGATCGGCATCTGCCCACCAGCAGGAGGGAACCGTTTGAGGCACACGATCTACGTGACGCGCCGCCTGCCCCAACCGGCGCTGGATCGCCTCGCGGAAGTCTTCGATGTTGAGGTCAACCCGGACGACCGCGTTCTCGAAAAACGGGAGATCATCGACCACGTCGGCGGCAAAGACGCCCTGCTCTGTCTCCTCACGGACACGATCGACGCGGAGATCATGGACGCCGGCGACCGCTTGCGCGTCCTCTCCAACTACGCCGTCGGATTCAACAATATCGACGTCGCCGCCGCGACCGCCCGCCGGTTGCCGGTCACGAACACTCCGGGCGTTCTGACCGAAACGAGCGCCGACCTGGCGATGGCGCTGCTGCTTTGTGCCGCCCGGCGCATCTCCGAAGGAGACCGCCTGACCCGAGCTGGGAGGTTCGTCGGCTGGGGACCCATGATGCTGCTGGGATACGACGTCTACGGAAAGACCCTCGGTATCGTCGGCATGGGACGCATCGGCAAAGCGACGGCGCGACGAGCCATGGGCTTCGGCATGCGCATCCTCTATACCAGCCGGACGGTTCACGAAGACGCCGAACGCGAGTTCGGGGCGCAGCGTGTTCCGCTGGACGACCTGCTGCGCGAGAGCGACTACGTCTCGCTCCACGTCCCGCTGAGCGACGAAACGCGCCACCTCATCGGCAGCCGCGAGCTCGCTCTGATGAAGCCGTCGGCGTTCCTCATCAACACGGCGCGCGGGCCCATCGTGGACGAAAAGGCGCTCGTGCGCGCCCTCCGCGATGGGACCATCGCCGGAGCCGGGCTCGATGTCTACGAGGATGAACCTGCCGTGGCGGACGGGCTCATGGAGCTCGACAATGTCGTGCTCGCGCCGCACATCGCCAGCGCGACGGTCGAGACGCGCACCAAGATGGCGATGCTCGCCGCCGAGAACGCCATCGCCGTGATCGAAGGACGCAGGCCAGCCCACATCGTCAATCCCGAAGTTCTAGAATCGACGACGCGATGAAGATCACTCGATCCAAGACGCTACGATTCGGCATCGTCGGCTGCGGCGTCGTCGCCCCGACGCACGCGGTCGCGCTCAATCAGATCGACGGCGCGGACCTCGTCGCCGTCGCCGACGTGTCCGCCTCCCGAGTCGGGAACTTCGCCAAGGAGTTCTCCGTCCGGCAGGCGCACACCGACTATCGCAAGCTGATCGAAGACCCCGACATCGACGCCGTGTGCGTCTGCACGCCGCACTACCTGCACGCCCAGATCGCGCAGGAGGCGGCGCAGGCCGGCAAGCACGTCCTCGTCGAGAAACCGATGGCGACCACCCTCGAAGCCGCCGATCAGCTCATCGAAGCCTGTGAGCAGAATGGCGTCACGCTGGGCGTCGTGTTCCAGCACCGGTTCGACCCCGCCGCGCGGTACGTGAAGCGGCTGATCGAAGACGGTGCTCTCGGCAAGGTCGCCCTGGCGAGCGTCTACGTGAAGTGGTTCCGCACCCAGGACTACTACGGCGACGGCTCCTGGCGCGGAACCTGGCAGTACGCCGGCGGCGGGGCTCTCATCAATCAGGCGATCCACGCCATCGACGTCCTCTGCTGGCTGATGGGCGACGCGACGCGCGTCACCGGCTACTACGACACGGTGACCCACGACATCGAGGTCGAAGACACCGCCGCCGCCGCAGTCCGGTTCGCCAACGGAGCCCTCGGCGTCATCGAGGCGTCCACGACGACCTATCCGCAGACGGCGGAACGTCTGGAGCTCGCCGGTTCACGCGGAACCGTCACCATCGAAGGCGGACTCATCGCCCGGCACGAGCTCGCGGGACACAGCGCCGACTCGCCCAATCTCGACGCGGGCGACCATCGGTTCCACGGAAAGACCTATTACGGCACGAGCCACCCGCGCCTGCTCGAAGACTTCGTCGCCGCCCTGCGCGAGGGACGCAGCCCCGTCGTCGACGGGCGCGAGGGGCGCAAGGCGCTGGAGGTCATCACGGGTATCTACGAGTCGTCGCGCACCGGCGCCGAGGTGATCTTTCGCCCGAACGGCTCCGCGTCATGAGCCGCAAACCTTCCGTGCTGGGCGTCATACCGGCGCGGTACGCATCGACGCGCTTCCCCGGCAAGCCGCTGGCGGACATCGTCGGCAAGCCGATGATCCAGCACGTCTACGAGCGCTCCCTGCGGGCGAAGCTGGTCAACCGCGTGCTGGTCGCCACCGACGACGACCGCATCTACGACGCCGTTCTCGCGTTCGGAGGCGAAGCGCACCGCACCGGCGAATGCCCGACCGGAACCCATCGCGTCGCCGTGACCTCCGCCGCCTACCCGGAGTACGACATCGTCCTGAACATCCAGGGCGACGAGCCTCTGCTGGAACCCGCGATGCTCGACGCGCTCGTCGAGCCGTTCGTGGAACGCCCTGAGCTCGTCATGACGACCCTCGCCGAGAAGATCGTGCGGCAGTCGGACTACGAGAGCCACAACGTCGTCAAGGTCGTTTGCGAACAGAACGGACTCGCGCTCTACTTCTCGCGGGCGAGTATGCCGGGAAGCCGAGACGGCAGCGTGTGGTCGGCGGCGATGCCCGCGCTGCGGCATATCGGGCTCTACGGTTATCGGCAGGACTTCCTGGCGCGGCTCATCGAGCTGCCGCCGACGCCGCTGGAGCAGCACGAGGGTCTCGAACAGCTTCGCGCGGTCGAGAACGGCTATCGGATTCACGTCTCGGTCACGCCCTACGCGACGATCGGGGTCGACACGCCCGACGAGCTCGAGATGGTCGCGTCGATCCTGCGGTCGCGTGGTGTGTAGGCAGCGGCACACGCGGACAGCCCCATGACGGAACGCAACGTCGCGGACGCCATCGCGCTCGTGCTCGACCCCTCGGAGCTTCCGGCGGAACGCATCGCCGTAATCCTGGCTCCGTTCGGCTTCCAGGACCCATCCCGCGCCGACCGCGACATCCAACGGCTCGCCGACCAGTACCCGTCGAGAGAGCTTTTCGCCGACGCCCTGCCCTACATCCTCGACGGCGCCTCGCTCGCGCCCGACCCCGACGCCGCGCTGTCCCACTTCACCGCCTACGCCGAAGCCCGCGTGGACGCCCACACGTTCTTCTCGACGCTCCGTTACATTCCGGGGCTGCTCGGCGACATCATGCGCATCCTCGGTTCCAGCGACTACCTCTCCCAGGTGCTCGTTCGGAACCCGCACTACCTCTCCTGGTTCGTCGAGCTCGATGCGCGCGACACGTCGAAGTCACGCGAGGAGATGGAGCAAGACCTGCGGACGTGGCTGCGGGCGTTTCGCTCGGTTCCGGCGCGGCTGGGCATCCTGCGACGGTTCAAGCGGCGCGAGACGCTCCGCATCGGCATGCGCGACCTGCTGGGCATCTCGCCGGTCGAGCAGACGACCCGCGAGCTCGCCTACGTCGCCGACGTGACCTTCCAGGTCGCCTACGAGATCGCGCGCGAGCAGATAGACGCCCAGCTTGGCGAGCCGAGGGACTCCGACGGAACGCCCTCGCGCTACGCGATCATCGGCATGGGCAAGCTGGGCGGCGTCGAGCTCAACTTCTCTTCGGACGTCGATATCCTCGCGGTCTACAGCGATGAGGGCACGACGACCCAGGGAACCGACAACGCGGCGTACTTCCAGCGGCTCACCGAGACGGTCGTCCAGTCGATGAGCGAGCCGACGCACGAGGGCTACGTCTTCCGCGTCGATCTGCGCCTGCGTCCCGGCGGCAAGACGGGACCCCTCGCCCGTTCACTCGACAGCTACGAGGGCTACTACGAAGCCTGGGGCGAGCTCTTCGAGCGGCAGGCGCTCATCAAGGCGCGGTGCGTCGCCGGAGACCCAGAGCTCGGCGAGGCGTTCGTCCGCCGCATCCAACCGTTCATCTACCGCGCTGCTCTCGACGCCAGCGAGATTCACGACACGCTCGCCGAGATCGCCCATACGAAGGGAACCATCGAGCGGCGCATCGCCAAGGACGGCGACCCCGCGTTGCACGTCAAGCTGGGACCCGGAGGCATCCGCGACGTCGAGTTCGTCGTTCAGGCGCTGCAACTCCTCCACGGCGGGCGCGATCCGGGTCTGCGGCAGATAGGGACTCTCGACACCATCGACGCCCTGGTAGAATGCGGCATTCTGACCGCCGACGGTGCGTCGGCGCTGGCGGACTCCTACCGCTACATGCGCCGCGTCGAGAACTTCTTGCAGCTCGTCGCGGACAGGCAGCTCTACTCCCTGTCGAGCGACGCCAGCGAACGACAGAAGCACGCCCTGCGCCTCGGATACCGCGACGAGGACGGACACACCGCCGGGGAACGGTTCACGCACGACTACGAGCGGCATCGCCGGACGATCCGCGAGGAGTTCGACCGCGTCCTCCGCAGCGAGGAGGACCCGGCGTTCTCCGCGCTGAGCGCGATCCTCGACGAATCGGAGCTTCCCGACTCGGCGGCGGAGTTCCTGCGCTCCTACGGCTTGTCCGATCCCCACGAGGCGGCGCGCATCCTGAACCGCTTGGCGAAGGGCTCCGACCGCGTCCGGTTCTCGCCGCGCATTCGGCGGGCGTTCCTGCGGTTCGCCCAGCCGTTGCTTGCGGACGTCGCCAAGACCGCTGACCCGATGCTCGCGCTGGCGCAGCTCGACCGCTTCCTCGCGGCGGCGGGCGCAAGGGCGCAGGTCTATCCCATCCTGCAGGAGCACGCCGGCATCCGCGAGCTCCTCCTGTCGATCCTGGGCACGAGCCGGTTCCTCGGCGACATCCTCGCCCAGGACCCGCTCTGCTTCGAGGCGCTCACCTACGGCGACTCGATCTCGACGCGCACCGACTCCGCGGAAGCCTTCCGAGCGCGGATCGCGGAGGCGGTCTCGCCCAGCAGCCGCGACGTTCTGCGCGATCTGCAGCGGTTCCGCTATGGCGAACTCCTGCGGATCGGCACGCGCGACATCCTCGGCGAGAGCGAGCCCCGCGCGACGATGCGCGAACTGAGCCGCCTCGCCGAAGCCGTCCTGGGGTTCTACGCCGACCTGATCCTCGACCGGATGCGCGCCGAGAAGGGGGAGCCGCGACACGCCGACGGCGCTCCGGCGACGTGCGCCATCATCGCGATGGGCAAGCTGGGCGGCGGCGAGATCAACTTCAGCTCCGACCTCGACGTGCTCTTCGTCTTTTCGGGCGACGGGCAGACAGAAGGCGGGGAGCCGAACGCGCGGTTCTTCCAGCGATTGGTAACGACGCTCGTGTCGCAGTTCAAAGCGCCGTCGCTGGGTTCCAGCCTTTACGACCTCGACTTGCGCCTGCGTCCGCACGGCAGAGGGGGGCCCATGGCGCTCAGCCTCGACGCCTACCGGGCGTACTACGAGCGTCAGGGGCTGCTATGGGAGCGGCAGGCGCTCATCAAGGCGCGTCCCGTCGCGGGCGATCCGGCGCTGGGGCGGGCGTTCCTCGACGCCGTCCATGCCTTCGCCTACTCGAAGCCGCTGACGACCGACGAGATCGCCGAGATACACCACACGCGATCGCGCAAAGAGGACAAGGCGGCGGCTGAAACGAGCCGCATCCACAACATCAAGTCCGGGTATGGCGGGCTAGTCGATATCGAGTTCCTCGTCCAGACGCTCCAGCTCCGCGGTGGAACCGACGATCCCACGCTGCGGCAGCAGAACACCTGCGAGGCGATCCACGCCCTCAGCCGCAACGGCGCGTTGAGCGCCGCCGAGGCGTCGTGGCTGCTCGACACCTACCTCTTCCTGCGATTCGTCGAGGATCGGCTGCAGATCGTCGACAACCGCCCCCTGTCCGCCCTGCCGGAGGACGAGGACGAGCTGGAGAAGCTCGCCCGGCGGCTCGACTACGCGCCCGTCACGGGGGAGTCGGCGCGGGAACGCTTCCTGAACGAGTACCACCAGCGCACGCGGACGACGCGCGAGTTGTTCGAGGAGGCGTACGGGCGGTTGGGCGTGCCTTCGCGCTGACGATTCCCGGTCTCACCGAGTGTGCGTCCTCCCGAAGAAGATAACTGAACCTCAAACGGCACAAAGCGTGATTATCAGAAACTACACCGAGAAATCGGAAACCCGCAGAGCCATTGCTCATGCGGGTTTGTCATTGGTCGGGGCGACTGGATTTGAACCAGCGACCACCTGAACCCCATTCAGGTGCGCTACCGGGCTGCGCTACGCCCCGACAATCGGCTTCGGCTGTCTGTCCTATTCTAGACGACGCGCCGAAAGCTGGCAAGGCGCGATCCGCCGTTACGCCGCGTCGCCAGACCCATCTCGCCCATTCGATGAATCCATTGAACTCGTTCCTCGGTTAATCCGATAATGAACGTCGCGGGCGTCATGCCCGCTGGTGAGGTTCCCGTGGCGAACGGAAAAAGATCCTAGCGCGGCCCGGTCGGTGCGCCGGTCCGCAATCCGGGAGCGATGACATAGGGATGGAGATGATACAGCTCGTCGGCGGACCCCCGCCGAAGCCGCGTTCTGCCGCTTCGTCGCGTTGGGCGATGTTCCTCCTGATGGCTCTGAGCGCCGCCCACGGCGTCACGTCGCGCGCCGCCGACGCCCGAAACCGCCTCGTCGATTTCAACCGAGACGTCCGACCCATTCTCTCCGACACGTGCTTCGCGTGCCACGGACCCGACGGCGCTGCCCGACGAGCCGACCTGCGCCTCGACTCGAAATCGGCTGTCTTCGACCCGGAGCGCCAGATCGTCGTGCCGGGCTACCCCGACAAAAGCTACCTCTACCAGCGGATCACGGCGACCGACGCCGATATCCACATGCCCCCCGCGTCGACCAACAAGACCCTCTCCGAGGAACAGATCGCGACCATCCGCAAATGGATCGAGACCGGCGCGCAGTGGTCGGAGCATTGGGCGTTCCAGGCGCCCGTCCGTCCCGAGCCTCCCACCGTTCAGGACGCGTCCCGAGTGCGGAACCCCATCGATCAGTTCATCCTGAACCGGCTCGACGCGGAAGGGCTGAAACCGTCCCCTGAAGCGGACCGCCGGACGCTCATCCGCCGCCTCGCGCTCGACCTGACGGGCTTGCCGCCGACCCGCGAGGAGGTCAACAGCTTCCTCGCCGATGACAAGCCGGACGCCTACGAACGCCTCGTCGAACACTACCTCGCCAAGCCGCAATACGGCGAACATCTCGCCCGCTACTGGCTCGACGCCGCGCGCTACGGCGACACCCACGGGCTCCACCTCGACAACTACCGCGAGATGTGGCCCTACCGGGACTGGGTCATTGGCGCGCTCAACGAGAACATGCCCTTCGATCAGTTCACGGTTGAACAGCTCGCAGGAGACCTGCTGCCCGATGCGACGCTCGCCCAGAAGATCGCCAGCGGGTTCAACCGCTGCAACGTCTCGACCAGCGAAGGCGGCTCCATCGACGAGGAGTACTACGTCCGATACGCCGTCGATCGGGTGAACACGACCTCGACCGTCTGGCTGGGGCTCACCTCCGGGTGCGCCCAGTGCCACGACCACAAGTACGATCCGCTGACGCAGAAGGAGTTCTACGGACTCTTCGCCTACTTCAACAACCTGACCGAGAAGGCGATGGACGGGAACACTAAGAACCCCGCGCCCGTCGTCAAGGTTCCCACGGACGAGCAGACGGCGGGTCTGACAGCGTTCGACGGACAGATCGCCGAGGTCAACGGTCGGATCCGTTCCGCCAACGCGCCCCTCGAAGCCGCGCAATCTCTTTGGTCCGCAAGCCTTCCGAGCTGGACGCTGCTCACGCCGCAGGAGTTCGTCTCGAAGGGCGGAGCGAAGCTCGACAAGCTCGACGACGGCTCGCTCCTGGCGAGCGGCGAGAACCCGGCGAAGGAGACCTACGAGGTCACCGTCGAGGTGCCCGCCGGACGGTTCTCGGCGCTTCGGCTCGACGCGCTGAACGACGCGTCGCTGCCCAACGGCTCGTCGGGACGTAGCAGCGGCGGAAACGCCGTCCTCACGGAGTTCGAGGCGGAGACGCCCTCCGCTGAGAAGCCCGACGAGTGGACGAGACTCCGCTTCGTGCAGGCGTGGGCGGACTACGAACAGGCGGGCGGCGGCGACTTCGCCATCGCCTACGTCCTCGACGGCAAGGCGGAAACCGGCTGGGCGACCGGCGCGCATCAGCGCAAGGAGGATCGCCAGGCAGTCTTCGTCGCGGCGGAGCCCTTCGGCGGCGACGCGCCAACGCGCCTGCGCCTCCGGCTCAAGTTCGAGTCGCCGCATGCCCAGCATCAGTTCGGTCGGTTCCGCTTCGAGGCGACCAACGCGCGTCTTGGAGCGCTCGGTTCGCCCGTCGCGTTGTCCGACTGGCATTCAGTCGGGCCCTTCGCGGGGTACGACGCCATCGCCGCCTTCTATGAGCCGTTCGAGCCGGAGGGCAAGGGCGTCAACCTGGGGCAGGAGTTCAAGGTCGGCGACCAGTCGCGCAAGTGGATTCGCCACGAAGACTGGCTCGACGGCGACTTCCATGCCGTCCAGAGCGCCGATCACGCGGCGACCTATCTCTACCGCAACATCCAGTCGGACACGCGGCAGCGCGTCACGCTGACTATCGACTCGGAGGATGCCGTCCGCGTCTGGGTGAACCGCCAGGAGGTCTGGACGCGCGGTCCCAACACCGACGGGAGCCTGTCGCGCGACCGCGTTCAGGCGCTTCTCCAGTCGGGCGGGAACGAGCTCGTCATCAAGCTGGTCAACGACATCGGCGGCTCCGGGCTCGCGTTCGGCATCGAGGCGGGTGATCCCATCCCGCCGCTGGACGTGGTGAGCATCGCCGCCCTGTCGTCCGACGCGCGGACGCCTGAGCAGGCGACGCGCCTGACGACCTACTACCGCGAGCAGATCACGCGCGACCCGCAGACCCGCCGATGGCTTATGGAACGAAGCCGCATTCAGCGCCGCAGAAACGAGCTGGACGCGCAAATCGCTACGACGCTCGTCATGGAGGAACGCACCGGCGAGCGTCGTCCCGCGCGCCTCCTCAAGCGCGGGCAGTACGATCAACCGGGCGACCCGGTCGAAGCGGGAACCCCCGGCGTCCTGCCGCCCATCGACCGGTCGGTTCCCCAAGACCGATTGGCGCTGGCTCGCTGGCTGCTCCGCGAGGATCACCCGCTGACATCGCGCGTCACCGTGAACCGGCTATGGCAGCAGGTCTTCGGTCGCGGGATCGTCCGCACGTCCGAGGACTTCGGGAGCCAAGGCGATCAGCCGTCGCATCCCGAACTACTCGACTGGCTGGCGACGGAGTTCATGCAATCGGGATGGGACGTGAAGCACATGCTCCGACTGATGGTGACCTCGGCGACCTATCGCCAGTCGTCGTCAGCGACGCCGGAGCTCATCGAGAAGGACCCGAGGAACCGGCTCTACGCGCGGGGTCCCCGGTTCCGCCTCGACGCCGAAGCCGTGCGCGATCAGGCGTTGGCGCTGAGCGGGCTGCTGCAGCCGGAGATTGGGGGTCCCAGCGTGAAGCCGCCGCAGCCGGACGGGCTCTGGGAAGCCGTCGGCTACGTCGGGTCGAACACGGCGAACTTCAAGGCGGATGAGGGTTCCGACAAGGTCCATCGGCGGAGCCTCTACACGTTCTGGAAGCGCACGTCGCCGCCACCGGAGATGAGCATCCTCGACGCGCCTTCGCGCGAGTCGTGCGCCGTGCGCCGTGAGCGGACGAACACGCCCCTTCAAGCGCTCATGCTCATGAACGATCCGCAATACTTCGAGGCGGCGCGGGCGTTCGCCGAGCGTATCCTGAAGGAGGGTGGCGCGACCGACCCCGAGCGCATCCGCTACGCCTTCGAGACGGCGACCAGTCGGAAGCCCGGCAAGGATGAGCTCGCCACGCTGACCGAGGCGTTGGCGTCGTGCGGAACCCAAGCAGCCGCCGACGTGGAAGCGGCGCGTAAGATCGTGTCCGTCGGCGCGGAGCCGCCGAAGGACGCCGATCCCGTCCTGCTGGCGACATGGACGATGATTGCGCAGATCCTCCTGAACCTCGACGAAGTCATCACAAAGGGGTAGGGGCGCGCCCGTCGCGCTCGGCTCGCATCCGATCAGAGGTGACAACAGCCCATGGACCCGCTGAAGGAATTCGTGCAACTGGAGACGCGGCGGCACTTCTTCTCGAAGTGCGCCTACGGACTGGGCGCGGCGGCGCTCTCATCGCTGCTTCCCGGCGTTGCCGGCGCGGCGACGGGTTCCGCCAACGGGGCGTCGGCTTCGGGCGGAGTCCGCTACGGCGGCTTGCCCGGCATTCCTCACTTCGCGCCGAAGGCAAAGCGCGCCATCTACCTGTTCATGTCGGGAGCGCCATCGCAGATCGATCTGCTCGACTACAAGCCGACGATGCCGGAGTGGTTCGACAAAGACCTGCCGGAATCCGTCCGCATGGGTCAACGCCTGACGACGATGACGTCCGGGCAAGCGCGCTTCCCCATCGCGCCGTCGATCTACAAGTTCGAGCAGCACGACAACGGCTCTGACGGCGCATGGGTCAGCGAGTTGCTCCCGCACACGGCAGGGATCGTCAAGGACATCTCGATCATCCGGTCGCTGCACACCGAGGCGATCAACCACGACCCAGCGATCACCTACATCTGCACGGGCGAGGAGCGTCCGGGGAAACCCAGCCTCGGCTCCTGGCTCAGCTACGGTCTGGGCAGCGAGAGCGAAGACCTGCCCGCGTTCGTCGTGATGACGCCGTCGTGGACGGGTCGGAAAGACGCCCAGGCGCTCTACAACCGGCTGTGGGGAGCGGGGTTCCTGCCGTCGCAGCACCAGGGGGTGCTCTTCCGTCGGCAGGGCGACCCGGTGCTCTTCCTGTCGAACCCCGACGGCGTTAGCCCCGATCTGCGCAAGGCGATGCTGGACGGCGTCGTGAAGTTGAACGAGATGCAGTATGAGGCGTCGGGCGATCCAGAGACGCAGGCGCGCATCGCCCAGTACGAGATGGCGTTCCGTATGCAGCGCTCCGTGCCGGAGCTCACGGACACGAGCAACGAACCCGAGCATGTCTTGGAGATGTACGGGCCCGACGTGAAGACGCGCGGGACGTTCGCGCGGTCGTGCCTGCTGGCGCGGCGGATGATGGAGCGCGGCGTGCGGTTCGTGCAGATATTCCATCGCGGCTGGGATCAGCACGGGAACCTGACAGGCGACCTGCCCAAGCAGGCGAAAGACATCGACCAGCCATCAGCCGCGCTCATCAAGGACCTGAAACAGCGGGGCATGCTCGACGACACGCTGGTTCTCTGGGGAGGGGAGTTCGGTCGGACGATCTACTGCCAGGGCGCGCTCAGCAAGGAGAACTACGGGCGGGATCACCACCCGAAGTGCTTCTCCATCTGGGCGGCGGGCGGCGGCGTCCGGGGAGGCGTCGTCCACGGCGAGACGGACGACTTCAGCTACAACGTCGTCAAGGACCCCGTCCACATCCGCGACCTGAACGCGACGATCCTCCATCAGTTGGGAATCGACCACAAGCGGCTGTCGTTCCGGTTCCAGGGTTTGGATCAGACGTTGACCGGCGTCGTCGGCGAACCGCGCATCGTGACCGAGATCCTGGCGTAGGAGGGCGGAATGAACCGACGGGATTTCATCGCGGGGTTGACGCTGTCCGCCTCCGGGTTCCTCGTGCGTCCGCTCATACCGGGCGCCCGCGCCGCGGACGACGGGCCCATCGTCGCGGGGAACGGCTCGCGGACGTTCCAACTCGTCGAGTCGTGGGGTCCGCTGCCGGATGGCATCCGGTACGGCTACACGCACGGCGTCGTCGTGGACTTCGAGGACAACGTCTATATCCACAATCAGAGCCGGGATGCGGTCGTCGCGTTCGACCGGGAGGGCAACTTCCTGCGGTCTTGGGGCGAGGAGTTCGCGTCAGGCGCGCACGGGATGTACCTGAACCGGGAAAGCGGGCAGGAGTACCTCTACCTGTCCGACTACGTCCGGCACACGGTCGTCAAGACGACGCTGGAAGGCGATGTCGTCTGGCGGCTGGGGGTTCCCCCGCGCCCCGACCTCTACGAGTCCGAGGCGAAGTACCGTCCCACGGATGTCGCCGTCGCGCCGGACGGACGGTTCTACGTCTGCGACGGATACGGCGAGAGCTGGGTTCATCTCTACTCGCCGGACGCCGAGTATGTGCGGTCTTGGGGCGGGAAGGGCTCCGAGATCGGCAAGCTGAACACACCGCACGGCATCTGGGTCGATACGCGGTCGGACGATCCGGTCGTGCGCGTCGCGGACCGGTCGAACCATCGGATCCACGCGTTCTCGCTGGACGGCGAGCCGATGGACATCGTGGACGATGACCTGCGCCTGCCGTGCTGCTTCTACCAGTTCGGCGGCGATATGTTCGTCCCCGACCTGCACGGGCGCGTGACCATCCTCGACAGCGAGAACCACGTCGCGGCGCACCTGGGCGACAACCCGGGCGTGTGGGACCAGTCGGGATGGCCCAACCTGCTGCCTGAGACGCGGGTTCTCGGCAAGTTCATCTCGCCGCACGCCGCGTGCGTCGACTCGCGCGGCGACCTCTACGTCGTCGAGTGGGTGTCCGACGGCCGCGCGTCCAAGTGGCAGCGGATCCCCTGACGCGAACGATGTCTCGGCGGACGGGCGGGCCCTCAACCCGACCTTCTCCCTTCCAGGGCTTTCGCTTTGGACCCGAATACGCGCCATATTGACGTTCCCCAACGAAAAGCACTTTCGTCAAAACCGCATGAACACTACATTGCCCGGTTGGAGGGAACTTCCGATAACGTGACAAGCGAAAGTCCTGCCTTCATAGGGTGTTGAAGGAGAATTGGACTCAGTTGAAGAGATGTTTGAGATGTCGCAACGGTGCGCCTTTGCGGGCGTTGAGCAGGATTCCCAGAAGATATGCGAGATGCACGATCCGCGCGTGTCGCTGCTGCGAAAACAGGCTGTGATGAGGCATTCTGGGAATGCCCAGAATCTGCGGCAACAAGGCGTTTCGGCATCCATGACGGCACATACTTCGAGTCCGATCCGCTCAGCGAGCGATACAGCAACAGAGCCACCAACACAGAGTCTGGAAAGACCGGTGTTTTCGCCCACTTTCCGGTCGGAGGAGACGCCGGACAGAACAGACCGACATACAAGAAGAGCCGACGCAACCGCGCATCATACGGTAGACTCATCGTCCCACCCATTTCGCGTTGTTGAGGATGAAGTCGTCAACCCCAGTTTCAACAACGCATATCGGGTGGGGCAACTCTCCCTCAACACCCTATGAAGGGAGAAGGTTGGGATGAGGGTTCCTGCTCAGCGGAGGAGAGAACGAACGCGCGGACGGCGTCGCGGAGCTCGTCGCGCGTCATTGAGTCGGGGCAGTGGCGGCGCAGCCGCTCGAACGACATGCCCTCGTCGCTGTGGAACCGCTCGTCGTGGTAGACGTACTCGGCGGGACGCATGGAGAGGATCTCATCGACGGTCAGCGACTGCCCCGAACCGACGTTGACGATCTCGTTTCCGGCTTCACGCGCCAGCGTCGCCAGAACCGCCGCGAACCTCTCGATGGGGATGTAGTCGAGCACCGAATCGCGGGTCAGATAGACATCCCGCCTGCCCGCGCGCACGTCGAAGAGCAGGTTCTTCTTGAGCCCGGGCCCGAAGAAACTCGTCGGGCGGACGATGACCCACTTCGGCGCGAACCGAGTGACATACCGCTCCGACAGGAGCTTGTGCGCGCCGTACATCGACAGCTCATGAACCGCCAGCGGCATCGTCTCGACCTTGACCGGCGCGCTCTGCGGATAAACCGCCGACGACGACACGTGGACCCACACGCCGTACCGGAGCGACGTCAGGTAGGCGTGCAGGGCGATGACGTTTTCCGTCAGGCAGATGATCGGCTCGCGCTCGGAGACGAACGTCTTCGAGTTTCCGGCGCAGAAGAACACGGCGTCGTAGCTCCCACCGGTCAACGAGTCGAGCGGCGTACCCCGCAGGGCTTCATCGACGGCGATGCCCGACGAGCGCAGGAACCGCGTGACGTTGCCGCCGATGAACCCGCGAGCGCCGATCACCAGCGCGCGCTCCATTGTGCTCCCCCTCGACAGGACTTCGCCCATCATCACGCGACGCTTAGGACGATCTTGCCGTAGACGGCGCGCGCTTCGAGCATCTCATGAGCGGCGCGGATGTCGTCCAGCGGTAGAACCGCCGCGATGTCCGGCTCGAACGCCCCCTGCGCCACGAGCGCGACGACGCTCTCGAGCTCCGACCGGTTCCCCAACGTCGAGCCCAGGATCGTCGTCTGCCGCTGGTAGAGGTGGCGGATGTTCGTCGGGGCGACGGAACCGCTCGTGACGCCACACGTGACGACGCGCCCGTTGATGCCGACGCTCGCCAGGCTCGTCTCCCACGTGCTCGCGCCGACGGTTTCGAGGACGAGATCGACGCCGCGCCCGTTCGTCCATTCGCGTACCGCTGCGACGACGTCGCGTTCGCGGTAGTTGACGGTCGCGTCAGCTCCGAGCTGTCGCGCGCGTTCCAGCTTGTCGTCCGCGCTCGCCGTGACGATGGCGCGCCCACCGAAGCGCTTGACGATCCGCAGCGCCGCGCTGGCGACGCCACCGCCGACCGAGTGGATCAGCGCCGTCTCGCCGCGCTTGAGCCCGCCGCGCGTGACGACCATCCGCCAGGCAGTGAGGTACGCGGTCGGCACGGCGGCGAGCGAGGCATCCGCGACGCCCTGGGGAACCCGTACCAAGTTCGCGGCGGGTGCGACGGTGTATTCGGCAAACCCGCCCTGCGTCTGGAACCCGAAGACGCGCTGCTCCGGGCAGAGCGCCGTGTCCCCGCTCCGACAGAGCGCGCACTCGCCGCACGAGACCAGCGGCACGATGACGACCCGTTCGCCGGTCTTCCATCCTGTCACGCCGGGGCCCAACGACGCGATCTCGCCGACGACATCCAAGCCGCCGATGTGCGGCATCGGATCGACTTCGGGTCTGCCCTCCCGCGCCTTCAGGTCGAGCCGATTCAGCGCGGCGGCGCGGACGTGGACGAGGACCTCTCCTTCGCCGGGCTCTGGAGTCGGCACGTCCTCGACGCGCAGGACTTCGGGCCCGCCCTGGGTGTGGAAGAGCGCGGCTTTCACGATGGCGCACCCGACTGCTGGATGACCTCGTGCTGCTCCACCTGATTGGGTCCGGCGAACATCGCCTCGGGCGGACGGTCGGCGTGCGCCTTGCGGAAGGACTCGCTGCCGACCCACGACTCGAACGCCTCGCGGTTCTCCCAGTAGACGTTGACGACGTAGTGCGTCGCCTTGACGGGCTTCAGCAGCAGGTAGCGCACGAAGCCGGGAGTTCCCTCGATGGCTCCCAGCCGTCTGGAAAAGCGCGCCTCGAACTCGCTCTCATAGCCTTCGGCAACATGGATTCGGTTCGACACGACGAACACGGGTGTCGGCTCCTTCTCGGCAGGTGTCAGCCCGTCGTTGACTCGCGCGGTGACGGGCGATAGATTCGCCGCATGGGCTGGATGCTTGCGGTCGTGAGTCTGCTCCTATGGCTGGGCGTCGATGCGACGCGCAAGGTGATCGGCAGAAGCGTGTCGCCGCGCGATCTCGCCCTCGCGCTCGCCGTGCTCCAGCTTCCCTTCTTCTCGCTAGGTCTGCTCTCCTTCGACATTCCCTCCGTTCCGAACTCGTATTGGGCTCCCGCGTTCGGCACGATCGCGTTCAACCTGGTCGGGAACGTCCTCTTCCTGAGCGCGCTCCAGCTCACGCCCTACTCGCATGTGATGCCCTTCATGGCGTTCACGCCGGTGTTCACCGCACTGGGCGGTTGGGCGGTGGTCCATCAACGCCCGTCGCTGATCGCCGCGCTGGGGATCGGCTGCGTCACGATCGGCGCGCTCTGGCTGACGAGCGCCGGATCGGGATGGCGGCGCATCGGCCGGTTGGACCGAGGGAGCGCGTACATGCTCGCGACGGCGTTCAGTTGGAGCTGGTGCGCCGTGTTCGACAAGCGCGCGGCGGACACGATCCCCGGCTTCGTCGGCATCGCTTGGCACCTGTGGTTCCTGACGGTCGGCATCTCCGCAGGGTACGTGCTCGTGTCGCTCCGGTTGCTGCCCGACTTCGGCGCGATTCGGCGGCAGCTTCCGTGGCTGCTCATCGTGACCGTGGGATTCGTCGGCGGACTCGTGACACAGATGGCGGCGTACCTGTACATCCCCGTGGCGACGGTCGAAACGGTCAAACGCGCCGGATCGCTGG
>VGLH01000028.1 GCA_016866785.1 Candidatus Poribacteria bacterium | reverse complement strand
GCCGGACTCGGAGGTCGGTTGAGCATGCCCAAGATTCTCGACTACGTCGAATACACGGAAACCGACAAAGGCTGGGTCAGCCGCAAGGTCCACGACCAGGGAACCCCCGCCGGCGAGTTCGAGATGATGCGGGGGGCTCAGGTCGCCATCGATACCGACATCGAGGCGATCCGCGCCGGTATACGACCTGCGTGGACGCTCCTCGGCATGCCCAAGATCATCGTGAACGGCGAGGTCTTCAGACAGGCTGACCAGCCCTGACCGCTGCCGAGTTGCCAAGGATCTTGAAAGGACCGCGAATGTCAGAAACAACCCGGATTCCGCGAGCAGCGCCCACGGACGAAGCAAAGGGCCCGACGCTGCTCGATATCGACGACTTCAACAAGCGAATCGTCGGCGCGTACAACTCCGGCTCCGCAGAACTCAATCTGGAAGCCGATCTGTCCACCGCCCGCAGCCACGTCCCCGCCGGAACCGGGGCGCTCCGCGACTTCAGCTACATCGCTCCCGAAATCCCGATGTACGATCCCTCCAACTGCATCGCCTGCATGGAGTGCGTCATCGAGTGCCCGGACACGGCGATCCTCGCCAAGGTCGTCAAGCCGGAGGCGCTCGAACAGGAGCTCGCGAAGATCAGCGATCCGCTGACTCGCGACATGGTGCGCTCGCGGTTCGGCAAGACCAAGAAGTACTGGGATTTCTACGAGCGCAAGGAAGCCGGCAGCGGCGGGCTCTTCGGCATCTTCATCGATCCGACGAAGTGCAAGGGCTGCTGCGAGTGCGTCGAACAATGCGACGACCTCGCGCTCTCGATGCTCACCAAGAGCGAGCAGAACGTTCCTCAGTTCCAGGCAGCATTCTCCGTCTTCGAGAGCCTGCCGGATACGCCGGAGGAGTTCGTCAAACCGGCGTTGCTGACGGACATGATGCTCGCCGAGAAGTCGATGCTCTACGTCGGTGGAGCCGGCTCCTGCGCGGGATGCGGCGAGGCAACGGCGCTCCGCATGATGCTCGCTTCCACCGGGTTCCAGTACGGACGAGAGAACATCGGCATCGTCGCGGCGACAGGCTGCAACACGGTCTACACGTCCACGTACCCCTACAACCCGTACCTCGTGCCGTGGACGAACTCGCTCTTCGAGAACGCGCCAGCGGACGCCATGGGGATTCGCGTCCGGTGGAATCAGATGGGGTGGGAGAACAAGCGCCTCTGGGTGGTCGGCGGCGACGGCGCGATGAATGACATCGGTTTCCAGTCGCTGTCTCGTATGCTTGTCTCCGGCATGGACATCAAGGTCTTGGTTCTCGATACGCAGGTCTACTCGAACACGGGCGGGCAGGCGTCTACGTCGTCCTACACGGGGCAGAACACGAAGATGTCCTACCACGGTCGAGCGATCAAGGGGAAGACCGAGGCACGCAAGGAGCTGGCTACGATCTGCATGATGCATCCGCATACGTTCGTCGCGCAAACGACGTGCGCGGACTTCAACCACTTCTACAAAGCCATCTCGACGGCAAACGAGTTCCCCGGACCTGCCATCATCAACGTCTACACGACGTGCCAGCCCGAGCACGGGGTCGGCGATGAAATGGCTTCGCACCAGGCTAAGCTCGCGAAGGAGTCGCGAGCGTTCCCGATCTTCATCTACGATCCGCGCGCAGGCGACACGATCCGCGAGCGCCTCGATCTTCGAGGGAACCCGGCGGTCAAGGAGGATTGGTACACGATCCCCAAGACCGGCGAGGTGATCGATTTCATCACGTTCGCCCGATCCGAGGGTCGGTTCGCCAAGCACTTCGACGCGGACGGGAACCCGTCGCCGGAGCTCCTGGCTGTTCAGGAGGATCGGCTGCGCAACTGGCGGATGCTCCAAGAACTAGCGGGCGTACGGTAGCGCCCGAGCAGTCGTCCATGCCACGAACCCCAATCAGGCTTTGCCAGGGCGATCCGAAACGGATCGCCCTATCTCGTGCCCAGAGCCATCGTTCATGTCTCCACACGTGTCGAGCGCACCGCCTCCGCCGTTGAGGCGGATCGGCAGGGCGGACGGATGATTCGCGACCAGGACGTAGAGCCGCAACCCGTACAGACGCCAGGAACCACCAGTTGGATGGGTGTCGCCGGCGTCCTCGTCGTCGCGATCCTATGGAGCCTCAGCGGGGCTCTCATCAAGCTCATCAACGCGCAGGGCAGCGGCGTGTCGGGCTTCGCCATCGCGTTCTACCGATCCGTGATCGGGGGCGTCGTCTTCCTGCCCTGGGCGTACAGCCGCCGCGAAGCCTTGCGTCGCGCGCGCGCGCGCTGGCTCATCGGCTCGGTCGCCAGCTTCACGGTGATGTCGGCGACGTTCGTCATCGCGACGACCCTCACCGCCGCCTCCAGCGCCATCATTCTCCAATACACCGCGCCCATTTGGGTGTTCCTCGCATCTCCCCTGCTGCTGAATGAACGAGCCAAACCGGCGGAAGCCGTCGTCCTCGCGATCTCCATGGTCGGAGTGGCGATCATCTGGTTCGGCAGTGGCAAGGGTGACTCGGTCGGGTTGGCGACTGCTTTGGTGAGTGGGCTCGGATACGGGCTCCTGATGGTTTCGCTACGGGGTTTGCGAGCGGTCGATCCCTTCGTGCTGGTCTGCATGAACTGCTTCGGATCGGCGATCATCTTGGCTCCCGCGGTCGGCGTGTGGGGCAGCTTCCGGCTCACCCCCTCCCAACTGGGACTGCTGATGGTTCTCGGCACGTTCCAGTTCGGGGCGGCATATGCGCTTTTCGCGTGGGCGCTGCGGCACATCGAAGCCCATCGCGCATCGCTGATCGCCCTCCTGGAAACGCTCTTGAACCCCGTGCTGACGTACGCCGTTGTCGGAGAGCGAGTTCCGTTACCGACGCTCATCGGGGGGCCCTTCATTCTGGCTGGCGTCGTGGGGTGGCTGGCGGTGAACTGGCAACGCGAGCGCGCCCTGAGACGGGTTTCGGCGGCAACGCGATGACGAAAGGTGAGGGATGGAATCGTTCGTTTCGCACGGGAACACGATTGCGACGACGACCGACAAGTTCGGGTTCCTGCGGGAGTCCAACGACGTCGTCCACGATGGGACGGCGCTGGCGAGCCGGATGGAGGAGGACGGCTACGTTTTCGTTCGCGGTTACCTGAACCGAGACGACGTGCTCGGCGCGCGTCGGGAGATGCTGGAGCGGCTGGCGTCGGTCGACGAGATCGACACGTCGCATGGACTGATGGAAGCCATCGCCAGCGGTCGTTCGACACGCGGATCCATCGACGGGCGTGCCTTCGCCAAGGAGATGCGGACCGGTCCCGCCGTCCGCAGGCTGGTGCACAGCGGGCCCGCCATCGCGTTCTACGAGAAGCTCCTCGGCGGCGCGGTAAGACCCTTCGACTTCGTCTGGCTCAGAACCGTCCGCGTCGGCGGGGCGACCGGCTGCCACTACGATGTCGTCTACATGGGCAGAGGCACGCACCGCCTCTACACGAGCTGGATCCCCATCGGCGACGTGCCCTACTCCGACGGACCCTTGCTGGTTCTCGAGAAATCCCACCTGCACGAGGACCTCAAGCAGACCTATGGAGCCGTCGACGTCGATTCCGACAAGCCGAACCCGTGGGGCGGGGGCTGGTTCAGCACAAACCCCGTCGAGGTCCAAGACCGCCTCGGAGGACGATGGCTCACCGCGTCGGACGGCGGTTTCCGGGCTGGCGATATGCTCTCCTTCACGATGTTCACGATGCACTGCTCGGCTGACAACCGTTCCCCTGTGAACCGCATTCGTCTCTCATCGGACACGCGCTATCAGCTCGCGTCCGAGCCGGCAGACGAACGATGGGTCGGCGACGACCCACTGGGTCATCATCCGTCTCACCGGCGCCGCGGATGATCGAACGACACAGGCGCCTCGTGGTTATCCACATCAGGAGTTCCGTATGTTTGGGTTCATGCCCAAGAACAACGACACCGAGTTCGAGGAGATGTTCCGGCAGCACATCGCGCTGGGCGTGCGCTGCGGAACGGAGATTCAGGAGTTGCTTCGCGACGTGAGCACCATCGAGCAGAAGGTCCGCCGGATCGCTGAGCTCGAGCACGAAGGCGACCGACTGGTCGATGCCGTCCGAAGCATGGTGGATCGCGTCTACATCACGAAGTTCGATAAGGAAGACATCGTTCGGCTGACGAACCGGCTCGACGACATCATCGGCAGGATGCGCCAGGTCGCCGAGCGGATCGACATCTATCAGCCGCAGTCCGGATGCGACGCAGCGGTGGCTCTGGGCGACCTCGCCGCGGCGACTGTCGGACTGGTCGAGCCGCTCGTGGCGTCGCTCAACAAGGCGAGGCTGGGCGACATCCAGCAGCGCGTCACGGAGATCAAGGACAAGGAGCAGGAGAGCGACGAGCTGCTCCATCGGTCGCTGAAGGAGCTGTTCCGGACCGAGTCCGACGTGAAGGCGCTCATCGAGTGGAAGGATATCTTCGAGCGACTAGAACAGGTCACAGACCACTGCCAGCACGTCGCCGAGATCGTGGCATCGATGGCGCGCAAGCAGAACACCTAGGCGCAAGGAGTTTGCATGAGCGCTCTGCTCATATTCACGCTCGTTCTGATTCTGCTCGCTGAGTTCGTCAACGGATGGACCGATGCGCCCAACGCGATCGTCACGGTCGTGTCCACGAAGGTCCTCACGCCGCGTTCGGCGGTCATCATGGCGACGATCCTCAACACCATCGGCGTCATGTCGGGTACGGCGGTCGCCCATACGATCGGTAAGGGCATCATCGACCCGGAGATCGTCAACCTGACGACCATCGCGTCGGCGGTCGTCGGAGTCATCGTGTTCGGGACCGTCGCAGCGCAGTTCGGCATCCCGACCAGTGAGTCCCATGCGCTCGTCGCCGGGCTGGCAGGAGCAGGGCTGGCAACCGCCGGGCCCGATGTTCTGCTGTGGTCAGGATGGCAGAAGGTGTTCATCGGCATCGTTCTGTCCAGTGTGCTGGGATTCGGCATGAGCGCGGTGATCGCGACGATCATCCTGCGCTTCTTCTCGAGCGGCACACCGCAGCGTTCCAAGCGCACGTTCGACCGTCTCCAGGTGCTGTCGTCGGTCTTCATGGCGTTTAACCACGGCATGAACGACGGGCAGAAGTTCATGGGCGTCTTCACCCTGGCGCTGGTGATCGGCGGTGTGCTCGGATCGTTCCACATCCCGCTCTGGGTGATCCTGCTGTGCGCCGGAGTGATGGGCTTGGGCACATCGGTCGGCGGCTGGAAGATCATCCGAAAGATCGGCATGCAGATGGTCGAGCTGAAGTCGTGGCAGGGATTCAGCGCCGAAACCGCCGCAGGTCTCACGATCTTCGCGGCTTCGACCTTCGGGATCCCGCTCAGCACGACGCACACGATCACGACGTCGATCATGGGTGTCGGGGCTGCGCGGCACGCTCGCGGCGTTCGCTGGGATATCGTACAGTCCGTCATAGCGGCGTGGCTGTTGACGTTCCCCGTGTGCGGCGCGATTGCGTTCCTGAGCTGCCTGCTGCTCAAGAGCCTGTTCGGCTAGTTGGCATCGTGAACCGACCCAGACAGGAGGAACCGTGAGATTCCGCGTCCGGCTACCTCAGGCGGTCGTTGACCAGATCGCGGCATTCGACGATCTGTTGTACGACGTCCGCCCCCGCGTGACGGGGTTCCTCCATCACGCGATGGTGGTGATCGGGCTGCTGGCGTCGGTCGTGTTGATCGCCGAGTACGGCTTCTACCTGCCCTCGACCTGGAAAAGCGTCGTCCACGCGCTGAATGTGATCATCGTCTGGGGGTTCATTGCGAACTCCCTGGTAGGAGTGGTGATCGCAGCGAACCGCGTCGAGCACGCCAAAGAGCGGTGGTTCGAGCTCGTCCTCACCGGGCTCCTCCTCCTCGGCTACATCGCCACGCTGCCGCTGGTCGGAGCCGAGCTCGCCCGCAAGCTCGTCGGATTCGTCGCCGGAACCCTCGAAGTCGAGCCGGCGCGCATCACCTCCGTCTACATCGCCCTGACTCAGCTTTATATCTTCCTGAACTTGCTCGTCGGCGGAGCCCGATACAGCCACCGTTTGCTCGAACGGCGATTCCGCCCAGTTTCGGCGGTCGTCATCAGCTTCGTCGGCATCATCGTCGCGGGCTCGCTGCTCCTGATGCTACCGGCAGCCAGCGTGACGGCAGGCGCGATGCCCGCCCTCGATGCGGTCTTCACATCCGCGAGCGCTGTGTGCGTTACCGGACTGATCGTCGTGGATACGGCGACCTTCTTCACGATGTTCGGTCAGACGGTGATCCTGGTGCTGATCCAGGTCGGCGGACTCGGCTTGATGACGTTGACGATGTTTTTCGTCATCTTCATGGAAGCCAGCGCGAGCCTCCGCCAGCAGGCATACATGCGCGACGTGCTCAACGACGCCACGGTCGATTCCGCTCGCAAGACGCTCGAGAGCATCATCGTCTTCACACTCGTCATCGAGGCAATCGGCGCGGTCGTCCTCTACATCTCCACACCTGCCGAACTGATCATCGACCGACCACGGTGGTTCTATTCGCTCTTCCATTCGGTGTCGGCGTTCTGCAACGCCGGTTTCTCGCTGTGGACACCCAATCTCGCGGCGCCGCTGTCCGCGTTCCACCTCCCAACGAACCTGATGGTCATGGCGCTGATCGTGTCTGGAGGTCTCGGGTTCACCGTGTTGAGCGAGATCGTGAACGCCGCGCGGTCCGTGGCGCGACGGAGACGACCTCGGTTCTCGGTGCAAGCGCGGATGGTCTTCGCTATCACGGCAGTGCTCATCATCGCTGGAACCGTGGGCTACTTCTTCCTCGAACGCGACGCGACTCTCTCCGGGCTGTCTCCGGGACGACGGCTCCTCGCCTCCGCCTTCCAATCCGTGACGACACGCACGGCTGGCTTCAACACGCTCGACACGACGGCAATCGTCGTGCCGACGGCGCTGATGATGATCGCGCTCATGGGCATCGGCGGATCCCCGGGCGGAACTGCCGGTGGCGTCAAGACGACGACGGTCGGCATCGGCTTTCTCTCTGCGCTCGCCACAGCTCGCGGAAAGCGACGAATCGAGCTTCTCGGAAGGTGCATCCCGGAGGACACGGTCAACCGGGCGATGACCGTGTTGATCTTCGGCGCGTCGGTGGTGTTCATGTCCGCGTTCGTTCTGTCCATCACCGAGCCCGAGCAGGACTTGGTCAAGCTCGTTTTCGAGGAGGTCTCGGCGTTTGGCACGGTGGGACTGTCGATGGGGATCACGGCTGGCTTGTCTGCCGTCGGAAAGGTCGTCATCATTCTCTCGATGTTTCTCGGACGGGTCGGTCCGTTGACGATTGCCATCGCCCTGAGCCAGCGCGTCCACGCCGGCAAGTTCGAGCATCCAGACGAAGAAGTCATGGTCATGTAGGTCGTCAGGTGGATAGGACGGTTGAGACATGGCAGCGCTGCGGATCGCCGTGATCGGCTTGGGGCAGCTCGGACGCGTTCTGGTGCAGGAGCTCTCAGCCGCGGGAGCCGAAGTACTGGCGATTGACGCCGACATGGAGAACGTCGAAGCTGTCAAGAGCCTCGCTGCCTACGCCGTGAGGCTCGACTCGACGGATGCAGACGCCCTTCGCGCCAACAATCTGGCGAAGATGGACGCCGTCGTCGTCACGATCGGCAAGGACTTCGAGTCCATGGTGCTGACCCTGCAGGAGCTCCTGCTGATGGGTGTCACGTGCGTTCACGCGCGCGCCTCCAGCCCGACCCATCGGCTGATCCTCGAGCGCCTGGGCATCACCGACATCATCGCGCCGGAGGAAGACGCCGGGCGGCGACTCGCGCGTCGGCTTGTAAACCCCGGACTCGTCGACTACATCGACCTTTCCGACGAGTACCAGATCGCCGAAATCCAGTGTCCGACGAAGCTTGCCGGGAGCTCGTTGGCGAAGCTGGAGCTCATCCGACGGTACCGCGTCGTCGTCGTCACCATTCGCCGTCTCGATCCGGACGGGACCTCGCGCATCATCGGAGTTCCGGGTCCGGATACCGAGATCGAAGCGATGGACACTCTCATCGTCCTCGGCACTCCGAGCGATATCCATCGCCTGGTCGAGCACAACCGCTGACAGAAGACCACGTCGATGCCCAGCGCCATCCGTTCCGAGCATCTCCGGAAAGTCTACGGCGGCGGCTGGAGGAAGCGAGCCGTCACGGCTGTCGACGACCTCACTCTCGATGTCCCCGAAGGCGAGGTGTTCGGGTTCCTGGGATTGAACGGAGCCGGCAAGACCACCGCCGTCATGATGCTCCTGGGAGCCGTCCACCCCACCAGCGGCACTGGGTGGCTGTTCGGTAGTCCTTTGGGCGACCCGGCGTCGCGCCGACGCGTCGGGTTCCTGCCGGAGAAGTTCCGATTCCACGAGTTCCTGACGGCGCGCGAGCTTCTTCGGTTCCACGGCAAGCTGTCCGGGATGAAGTCACAGCGACTCGCGGGGCGCATCGACGAGGTGCTGGAAACCGTCGGCTTGTCGTCCGCTGCCGACCGCCCCATCCGCGGCTTCTCGAAGGGCATGCAGCAGCGCGTCGGGTTGGCGCAGGCACTGCTGCCGGGCCCTGACCTGATCATCCTCGACGAGCCCACGTCGGCGCTGGACCCTCTCGGCAGACGCGACGTGCGCAGCATCCTTCTCCGGCTGAAGAAGGCTGGCAAGACGGTGTTCCTGAACTCCCATCTGCTGACCGAGATCGAGCTCTGCTGCGATCGCGTCGCGATCCTCCATCGCGGTCGTCTGACGCGACAGGGCACCGTCGGCGAGTTGCTCAACACTGGAGCGCGTGTCGAAGTGCGAGCCGCCGGTCTCACGCCCGCGATCCGCGAGCAGCTCACCGACATCGGCACGGTGGAACCTGATGGGCGACCAGCCGGCGATGTTCTGCACATCCGCGTCGCGAACGCTGCCGACGTTCCGAAAATCGCCCAAGCTCTCGTGTCGGGAGGCGCGTCGGTTCATGCGATCATGCCGGTGCGTGAGTCGCTCGAGGATTTCTTCGTCCGCAGCGTCGAGGGGACGCCATGAACGCCGTGCTCCAGATCGCCCTGCTGACAGCCCTCGAAGTGCGGCGGCGGCGTACGTTTCTGGCAGGTGTCCTCCTGTCGACTCTCTTCTTGGCGGGCATTATCACACTGACGACGTTGGCGGAACGCGCGTCGGACCGCCAGGAGGCGGCGCAGCAGGCAGCCCCCACCGAGTCGCCGTCAGCAGCGGCTCCGGACGAACAACAAACTGCCGAGCCCCTTCACGACCCCTCCGATCCCGACGACGCGGATCACCCTCCGCGCCGACGGTCGCGTCGGTTCGAGCACGCCATGGCAAATCAAGCGATCCGCGCTGGCGGCATGTGGATCATCCGCACGTTTGCGACGCTCATGGCGATCGTGCTCGCTGCGGGATCCATCGCCCCGGAGATCGAGTCAGGCGTCATGCACGGCATCGCAACCAAACCGATCCGGCGCGACATGATCGTCGTCGGAAAGTGGCTCGGACTGAACGCCGTGCTGCTCGCCTACCTGTTGGCGCTGGGGGTCGTTCTGTCTGCGGTGCTCACGGTTCGTTCAGGGGAGATACCGAGCGATGTTCTGAGAGCGTCCGTCGTGTCGCTGCTGTTCCCCATGCTTTTCATCACGCTCGGAGTGACGTATTCGACGTTCGCATCCATCTGGGTCAGCATGGGGCTCGGGCTCTTCTCGTGGGTGGTGGGAGCCCAGGAGTATGGCTTGGTCCGGGCGGCCGCCACTGTGATCCGACGTATGGGCAGAGGACCGTCTGCCGACGTCCTGGATGCTGCCGGCACGCTGGCGGGGTTCCTGGTCCCGACGGGCCGCATCGGCCTATGGGTTGACAAGATGGGCGGATCCAACCAGCTCACCATCGTGCCGCCGATCGTGACGAGGCCGCCCGCGACCGTCTGGGACCTAGTCTACGTCGCGGTCTACGTCGTGGTTGTCGTCACGGGCGGCGTTCTCTGGTTTCGGCGCCGCGACCTCTAGGCGGGTTAGGCTTCGTCGACACTACAGCACGTCGAGCTTGACCGTGTTCGTGGTGCCCTCGACCGATAGGGGCGTTCCTGCGACGATTGCCACGCGGTCGCCGTACCGACCCATGCCGCTGGACAATACGGCTCGCTTCGCCTTAGCGACCATGTCGTCCGTATCCGACGGCGCGTCGATCCTCACAGGAACCGTACCCCAGCAGAGCTGCAAGCCCCGTAGGACGCGCTCGTGGTGGCTGGCAGCGACGATCGGCATGGGAGGACGGCACTTCGCAACGCTCCTCGCCGTCTGACCCGACCGGGTGCAGCAGATGATGAACCGCGCTTGCACAGCCGCCGCCATCTGACACGCCGCACGGCTGATCGCATCCGAAATGTCGGACGAAGCGCTCAGGGGCGCGGCGCGGGCTCGGCTCTCGGCAAGGGCGTGAGCAGAAGCCGCGCGAGCGATCTCGTTCATCGTGCGGACCGCCTGCACGGGGTAGGCTCCGACGGCGGTCTCGGCGGAGAGCATGACCGCGTCGGTCCCGTCGAGGATGGCGTTCGCGATGTCGGTCATCTCGGCGCGCGTCGGTCTCGGACTGGAAATCATCGACTCCAGCATCTGCGTCGCCGTGATGACGGGCATCCCGGCGAAGTTCGCCTTGCGGATGATGTCTTTCTGAACCCACGGGACCTCTTCCATCGGGATCTCGACTCCCAGGTCGCCGCGAGCGACCATCACGCCGTCGGCTTCCATGAGAATCGCGTCGAGCTCGCCCAGTGCCACCGCCTTCTCGACTTTCGCCATGATCGGCGCTGCGCGCGACGGCGAGCCCATGGCGCGACGCGCCTCCGCGACATCCGAAGCCGCGCGGACGAACGAGAGCGCCACCCAATCGACCTCGTGCCGCAACCCGAACTCCAAGTCCGCGCGATCCTTCGCCGTCATCGATGGCAGAGCGAGGACTCGACCCGGCACACTGATCCCCTTGTGCGAACCGAGCTCGCCGCCTGCGATGACACGGCAGACGGCGTCCGTTTCCGTCGTGCGTTCGACGCGGAGCTCCAGCGCCCCATCCGCGAGGAGGACGACATCTCCCGGCTCCAGCTCGCTGACGAGACCCGCGTAGTTGAGCGACACTTCGTCGGGTGAACCGGGCGTCTCGCGCGACGTCAGCGTGAAGACGGCCCCTGCCGTCAGCGGAACGGAGCCGCTAGTCATCGGTCCAGTGCGTATCTTGGGTCCGCACAGGTCCTGAAGGATGGCGACGTAGATGCCCGCATCGCGGGCGACCTCTCGGACCCACTCGATGCTGCACCGATGGTCGTCGTGCGTGCCGTGCGAGAAGTTCAGTCGCGCGACATCCATCCCTGCCTCGACCAGCTCTCGCACGCGTTCTTTCGAGTTGGTGGCTGGTCCCAGCGTGCATACGATCTTGGTCGGGCACAGCGTCTGATTCCGAGTCATGGCGTCTCTTCGTCGGTGGATGGATCGTCGTCGGAGGGTCCGACGATGCCAAGGTCCTTCATTCGCTGCCGCAAGGTCGTCCGGCTGATCCCAAGCAAGCGCGAGGCGCGAACCTGGTTCCCACGTGCCGCATGGAGCCCGTACTCGATCATCGCCCGGTCGAAGAGCGCGAGGACGTCGCGGTAGACCTGCCCCGGCTCGGTCCGTCGCGCCACGGCTGCGAGTTCAGCCCGGAACGCCGCGTGCGTGCCCTCGACCTCCTGCCCGGGAACCGGCTCCCGGACCTCAGGCGGCAGGTGGTGCGACAGGATCACGCCGCCACGGCTGAAGACGAGCGCCCGCCGCAGCGCGTTCTCGAGCTCGCGCACATTGCCCCACCATGGGCATGCCATCAGCAGCGCCATGGCGTCGCCGTCGATCGCGCTGACGGATTGTCCCATCTCATCGGCGATGCGTCGCAGGAAGTGCTGCGCCAGCAGCGGGATATCGGCGCGGCGCTCGCGCAGAGGCGGCAGATTGACCGAGACGACCTTCAATCGGTAGTAGAGATCGCGGCGGAACTTCCCCTCTCGCACCGCAATGTCCAGCGGGACGTTGGTCGCCGCGATGATGCGGGCACGAACCGGAAGCGTCTGCGTGCCCCCGACGCGCTGATACTCCCGCTCGTGCAGGGCGCGTAGCAGCTTCACCTGTAAGGCAGGCGAGGTATTGCCGATCTCGTCGAGGAACAGCGCGCCGTCCTGCGTCGCCTCGATCCTGCCGATCGACTGCTCCTTGGCGTCGGTGAACGCGCCGCGCTCGTGACCGAACAGCTCCCTCTCCAAGAGTGACTCCGCCAGGGCTCCGCAGTTGACCGCTGTGAACGGCTTCGCGCGCGAAGGGCTGTTCGCGTGGATCGCACGGGCGACGAGCTCCTTGCCCGTGCCGCTTTCGCCCTCGATGAGCACGGTGACGCGCGTGGTCGTCAGCATGCCGATCAGCTTGTAGACGTCGAGCATGGCGGGGCTCTCGCCGACCAGTGTCACGGCGGGTAAAGCCTCGCTCGGCGCTTCGACGTCGTTGGTCGCTGAGTGCGCACGCGCCTGCTGAGCCTGCGCCGCTCGCGTCAGAACCTCTCGCAGGCGCGCCAGGTCCAGCGGTTTGGTGAGATAATCGAACGCCCCGTGCTGGATCGCCTCGATGGTCGTCTGCGCCGTGCCGTACGCCGTCATGATGATGATGATGGCGTTCGGCAGCAGGTCCCGCACGCGCCGCAGGACATCCATGCCGCTCATGTCGGGGAGCCGCAGATCGCAGATGACGGCGTCCGGGCTCTCCGACCGGGCGAGTTCGATGCCCTCCGCCGCCGTGTTCGCCGTCAACGCGCGGTAGCCATCCCCGGACAGGAACTTCTCGAACGCCCAGGTGGTGCGCGTCTCGTCGTCGATGACCAGTACGGTCTTCAAGGCACACCCTCGATGGGCAGCTCGATGACGGCTCGCGCGCCGCCGTCCAGTCGGTTCTCGACCCGCAACGACCCGCCGTGCAGCTCGACGCATCGTCTGGACGTCACGAGCCCAAGCCCGCTGCCTCGAGCCTTCGTCGTGAAGAACGGTCGGAAGAGCTCGCGCGCCGCCGTCCGGTCGGTTCTCGACCCGCAACGACCCGCCGTGCAGCTCGACGCATCGTCTGGACGTCACGAGCCCAAGCCCGCTGCCTCGAGCCTTCGTCGTGAAGAACGGTCGGAAGAGCTCGCGCGCTACGTCCGGCTCGATCCCAGGGCCTCGGTCGGCGATCTCGACAACGCACGACGCCGACTGGGTATCCAGCGAGACGCTCACCTCTCCGCCGTCCGGCTGCGCCTCGACCGCGTTGACCAGCAGGTTCGCAATGGCGCGCCCGACTGCGTGGGCGTCGACGACAACGCGCGGACGATTCCGCACATCGCACGCGAACCGGATCGGTCGATCCGCGAAACGCTCCGATACGATGCGGTACTCGCGCTCGACGACGTCGGCGAGGTCGCACGGCAGCTTGGTCAATGGAGCCGGACGCGAGAAGTCGAGCATTCCCTCGACGATCCCGTTGAGCCGATCCCCCTCCTCCAGACTGTTGCGGATGTACGGAACGATGGTCTCGTCGTCCGTCGATTCCGCCGCGAGCTGCAGCATCAGCTTGATCGCCGACAGGGGGTTGCGCACCTCGTGCGCGAACGTCGCCGCGAGCTGACCCGCAGTCGCCAAGCGCTCCGCCTGGACGAGCTCTTCGCGTGCGTGGCGCAGGCGTTCGGTCATGTCACCGAACGCGCTGGCGAGTTCGACGACCTCTCCCGCGCCGCGAACCTCTGGCGCGCTCTGCCAGTTGCCGTCGGCAAGCTCGCGCGTCGCGGACGCGAGTCTTTCGATGGGCGTCGTGATCGTGCGGGCGATGGCAGACCCGACGACGACCGACAGCACAATGCCGACCGAGGCAATGGCAACGACCGCCCAAGCGACCTGACGCTTCGTCCGGTTGACCTCCGAGAGCGGCATCAGGAGCGTGACAAAGGCGATCTGCCCGCCTCGACGGACGGATCCCCGCAGAACCCGATAGGTCATGCCCTGCACTTCGACAGTTCGTGGAGAGGAGCTCGGAGGGGCTTCAGCGCGGATCAGAGCATGAATCTGCCGACCGGTCTCTGGGTCCCAGTCCGCGCCGGGCAGGGTCGTCGACACGATCGTGCCGTCGGCGTCGGACGTGATGACATCCGCGCCAAGCGTCTCCTTGATGTTCGCCTGCATCGCCGCGTCGAAGATGCTGCCGGTCGTGGTCACCATCCGGAGCATCCGGCTCAGGGCTTGGTCGATGCTGCGGTCGGCGTACCGGTTCAGGAGGACGATGGTCGCAGCGGCAGTCAGACCAATCGTCAGCACGATGAGCGCGGCGAAGGGAACGACCGTCTGGTGCCGGATCCTCCAGCGAGTCGGTAGAGCCGGCGGGCGATGCGACATCATCGCGTCCGAGCATCTAGGGGCTGTGACTTGGCTCGCGGGTTCTGCCGCGCCGATCAACCGCCAGGCGTCCACGCCATCGTCGTGCCGAAGCTGCCGAACTCGGAGCTCCGACCCGACGTCAGGATCCGCGACGCCTGGACGATCACGCGCGTGTGCAGACTCGTCAGCTTGTAGCTCGTCGGCGCGTCCTTGCGGATCAGAGGGCTGCCGTCGGCAGCGGTCAGCTTGTCCAGACGATAGTGAACGGACTGCTTCGGCTGAACCGTGAAGCGAGCCGACACCGGCTTCAGGCTCGTGTCCTCGTAGAACGCTTCCAGGATGCAGTCGGTCGGTCGGGACGCCGTGTTCAGCACGCAGATCGATTCATGCGAGAAGTAGCCGCCGCCGTGCTTCTCCCAGACCTTCTCGACCTCGGACAGGCTCGCCATGTATCCGTCGGGCACGAACCAGATGTAGCTGCCGTCGCCGTCCATATCGAAGTGCGCGAGCAACTGCCGAAGCTGCTCGTACCCGTCGTCTGCCACTCGAAGCTGCTCGAAGTCGATGCGGATCGTGTGGGGCCCGAACGACACGCCGACGATGCCGCGCCCGGTCTCCCGCAGCGAACCGCGCACGTTGGCGATGATCTTCCGGTCGCCGATCACGGCGATCTCGCCGATCCCCATCGCTGCCGCGCAATCAGCGGTTAGATCGTTCAGCAGTCGTCCCTGGATCGGCACGGGCAATCCATCGTATTCTTCGAGCGCAACGGCGATCTGCCTCAGCATGGCGTGGAACCCTCCTCGCGTGACATCTCGAGGTATCGTCGCACCGGGCCGGCAGGCTGTCAAGGAATTGCCGGGCGCGCGGGAACCGGGTAACCTCTGTCTTCACGTGGAGGTCCCGCATGCCCCGTCTCACGGTCCGTGTCCGCGAGAACATCACGCGGCATCCGCTCGCGTTCCGCGCGTATCTGACGGACGCCGCCGGGACGCTTCGAGCGCCGGAGTCTCCCCATGTCCTCTTTGAGCGTTCGGAGGAGCGGCATTTCCTCGCCGAGGGCGGGTTCGAAGCAGACCTTCCAGGGGGAACCTACGACCTGCGCATCGAGCGGGGCCCGGAGTACGTTCCGTACACAGAGCGCATCGCCGTCGGTAGTTTCGACATCCTGCGTGACGTGACGCTCTCTCGATGGGTGTGGATGAACTCCTGCCACTGGTACTCCGGCGATCTGCACGTTCATCGGCGTCCCGAAGACATGCGCCTCGCCGTCCTCGCCGAAGACCTGAATCTAGGGACGAACATCGTCATCCACAACGCCGTGCCGACGGTTCTGCCGGAGCAGGATCGCGTCGAACTGAACGATGTCGCCGTCTACTCGACGTTGGACGCCGAGATCGAACGGCTCTTCGACGGAATGGGAGCCACGCTGCTGCTGGGACTCCGCGAACCCATCGATATCCGCGAGCCTGACACGCTCTACCCGCCAGATTCGCACTACACGACGCTCGCGCGAGCGATGGGCGGTCACATCGACGGCGAGAAGCCGTTCTGGAAGGGCGTTCCCATCGCTGCGGCACTGGGGCACCTCGACTCGATGGGCGTTGTGCCGAACCACTTCCATCGCCAGAAGGTGATGCGCGAATCCCGCCGCTGGCGCGCAGTTCCCCAGGACGACCAGTTCGTCGGCGACGAGGGATTCGCCCTCTGGATTCTGAGCCTCTACTATCGACTGCTGAACTGCGGCATTCGGCTTCCGGCGTCGGGCGGTTCCGCGTCGGGGATCATGCCGTCGCCGGTCGGCTACTGCCGCACCTACGTGCGGCTCGACGAGGACTTCTCCTACGACGGGTGGTTCACCGCGCTGCGCAACGGTCGGAGCTTCGCGACCAACGGGCCCATGCTGTTCCTGACCTTGGGTGACGCGGATCCCGGAGGTCTGCTGCGCTACGCGCTAGGCGAACCAGTAACACTGGAAGCCCGCGCGGTCGCCGTCTCGCAGACGGAACTCGCCTACGTCGAGCTGGTGCGCGACGGCGAGGTCGTCGCGCGCAACGAGGGCGGAACCGGGGAATCCCAACTGGAAGCCCGCGTCCAACTCGACTTCGCTCGCAGCGGCTGGGTCGCAGCGCGATGCTTCGAGCGGCACGAAGGCAACGTGCGCTACGCGCAGACGAGCCCGGTGTACGTTTTCATGGGAACCGATCCTATCGCCGTCGAACGGGACGCGCTTTTCTTCGAGCAGGCAATCGCGCGCCTGATCGCGCAGGCGGAGTCGTGGACGGGCTTTCGCGAATCCCGTCATCGAGATGAGACCCTGGGCGAGTTGCGCGCAGCCAGGGACTTCTACGACATGGTGCAGGAGGCTGCGCGAGCACGGTCTCAGTAGGAGTGGTGTGATGGACAGACTCAATGTCGCGGTGGTAGGTCTCGGTATCGGACGATGGCACGCGGACTCGTACGCTTCGACGGAGAACACGAACCTCGTCGCCGTCTGCGACGTCGATCCTGGTCGGCTCGCATCGGCGAAAGAGCGCTACGGCGTCGAGAAGCTCTACACGGAGTATGAGGCTCTCTGCGACGACGACGAGGTCGATGCCGTCAGCGTGTGTGTCCCGAACTACCTCCACGCGCCGATCAGCGTTCGGGCGCTCGAATCCGGCAAGCACGTGCTCTGCGAGAAGCCGCTGGCGAACAGCGTCGAGAACGGCGAGCGGATGGTCGAGGCGGCGCGGAGGTCCGGCAAGGTCGCCATGGTCGCCATGAAGTTCCGATACACGAAGGAAGCCGTCGCGATCCGTCAGCGATTGGACGCCGGAGAGCTCGGCGCAATCTACTACGGATGGACGACCTACCTGCGCGCGCTGGGCGGAATCCCCGGCATGGGCGGCTGGTTCACACGCAAGCCGCTGTCGGGCGGCGGGCCCATGATCGACAACGGCGTCCACTTCCTCGACGTGCTCTGGTGGCTCATGGGATGCCCGAACCCGACGCGCGTCAGCGGGGCGACCTACGCGGAGTTCGGACCCCGTGGAAAGGGAGCCAGCGGCTGGACCGGCACGCCGACGCCCGAGCAGTTCAGCGTCGAAGACCTCGCGACGGCGATGATCCACTTCGACAACGGCGCGAGCGTGCTCATGGACAACGGCTGGGCGGGTTACGTCCTCCACGAAGCCATCGGCGTCCGGCTCATGGGAACCCAGGGCGGCGCAACGCTCTGGCCCTTCGGCATCGCAGCAGAGCAGGACGGCAAGGTGGTCGATGCGACGCCAGACCTAGCGACCGCCCCGGAGCCGTCCCAGTTCCGCTACTTCGCAGACTGCGCCTTGAACGGCACTCAGCCGATCTCGTCGTTCGAGAACTGCCTGACCGTCCTGAAGATGCTCGACGCCGTCTACCGATCCGCGGCGGCAGGCGCCGAAGTGACGATCCCGTAGGGCTCCGTCACCTCCAGTCGAAGAGCACTCCGGCGGAGTCACCCCGGTTCCTGTCGAGCGACGCGTACGCCTCTCCCGCATCTTCCGCGCGGAACCGGTGCGTGATCAGATCGGCGACCTGCATCTCGCCTCGGCTCACGTAAGACAGAAAGAGCTCAGCCTGACGGCGGGGCGTCCAGTGGGCGAGTTCGCCGGGCAGGTTCTCGTTGTGCGTTCCGATGATGCGCAACTGCCGCGTCAGCACGTCCAACGTCAGATGCTGCTTGGAGGGATGCGGGCTGTCTCCCTGGAGGATCACCGTCCCGTAGCGACGCGCGAGCGGGAGCGCCATCGCAAAGACCGCGTGGAAGCCCGTCACATCGTAGACGACATCGGCGAGCTCGCCGCCCGTGTGATCCAGGACGAACTGCTTCGCATCGGAGGCGCTCCCGCAGAACGCCGCCGTCGCTCCGTGCGCCAACGCGCGGTCGAGTCGCGGCTGCACGTGGTCGATTGCGAGCACCTCGCGCAGACCGAGCACGCGGAGATACTGCACAATGAGCTGACCCAGCGGGCCCAACCCGATCACGACGGCGGTATCGCCCATCGAGTGCTTCGCCTGCCGCACGCCCGTCTGGGTGATCGTCGCGAGCTTACACCACGCGGCTTCCTCCACCGACACGCCATCCGGCAGCCTCACGACGTTGCCCCAGTCCGCCGAGACGTTCGCGTGCGATGCATGGGAAACGCAGGCGAAGAGCCGATCTCCCTCGCGGAACTCGGAGACGTTCGACCCAACAGCGACCACTTCACCGACGCAGCTATAGCCCGGATGGAACGGATACCTCACCCAGCCGTGCCAGTGAGTTCCAGGGTCCGATTCGCCGCGATAGCAAATGAGCTCGGTTCCCATGCTCATCAGGTTCACGAGCGTCTGCACCGTCACTCCGCGCGGGCCCGGGTCAGCCAATGAGCGCTGCTGCACCTCGACCTGTCGAGGACCCGTGAAGACGATTGCCGTCGATTCCAATGCTTGTCCCTCCCAAACGGAGCCGGTCGATGTGCAGAGCATGCCGTCGGCCTACCAGACCCGCAACCCCCGCAGCAGAAGCGCGACGCCCACCGCCAGGAATCCGACGCAGCAGACGGCGCTCATGCAGCCCATCGCCATCGACACGAGCAAGGGTGTTCCGGGCTTGCGGCGCAACCCGACCGTCCAGATCAGCAGCGGCGCCAGCCGCAAGCCAACCAGTAGAAATGGCACGGCGAGAACGACCAGATGCCATCTCATCGCAGGGCTTCGCAAGCAAGAGGACCGCGCTCCCAGTCACCGGAGGTCTCGGCGGACCGAGGTATTTCCCTATCCGTGACGGATTCAGGTGCAAGACGAACCTACTGGATGAATAGCCGAATCGTTCGGACTGCAAAGAGCCCACAGAGAGCTCGCCGCATCGCATCAACGACGGACAGCACTGGCAGCGATCAGGTAGGCGGCGATCACGTCGGGTTCGTCATCGCTCAGTCGGGATCGAACCGACATCTCCGCGATGGACGCCCGCCATTGCTCGGCTGAGGCATAGTGTGAAGGGCTGTATAGCGCATGGCATCCGCTGCACTTGGCGACGTAGAGCGAACGACCGCGCCGGAGGGACTCAGCGGACAGACCAGACCGCTGAGATAGCTCCGACGTGACGGATGGGAGCGTGGCAGCGCATGCCGCCACGCCCAGAATCACGCCAACCGAGAGCATCAGCGCGCAGATTCGCCGCCACCTCACAGGTGGAGCCCGATGAGGAGTCTCGACTCCGTTCGCTCATGGGAACCATACTCGTCACTGAGCTGCCGGAGCACGGTCAGGGTTGCCCACCACTTCTCGCCTGCGGCATGGACCGCAGGACCGAGGAACACGGCAGTTTCTTTCTCGTCTCCCTCGATGACGGTGTGAGATCGCGCTTCCGCCCCGACGGCAACAGAGCCGATACGGTACGAGAGCCCACCCACGCCTTCGACGATCTGCTCCGTCTCAGAACCGATCTCGCCAGCGGCGTCGAGGGTCGCTTTCCACTCCTGCTCGAAGATGGCGTTCGCAGCCACGGTGAGGGGGCCGATGTTCTTCCCCACGACGAGCTTGCCTTCGGCTTCCCACTCGCGCCGATCCACCGCGACCTCGCCGTACAGCAGCACGCCGATCGGGTCTGCGGTCGGATCGAGCAACTTCAGCTTCCACTCGGACGAGATGCCCCGGAAGTAGGTTCCGTTGGTGGCAGCCTTGCCCGGCTTCCACTCGTATTTGTTCGACGAATTCGCATAGATGGCGGTCGTCAGGCGGTCGGTCAACCCGACCTCGATCTCGGTTCGTAAGTCCCAACGCGTGTAGATGCCCTCGTCTCGACCGTTCCGCATCGTCGCCCACTGTTCGAGCTCGACGGCTCCTTTGGGCAGAACCTTTGGTTCGTAGGTGTAGGTGAACAGACGCTCATCCGCCTTTGCCGTCGTCGCCACACCGAGGGCGATACTCAGCGCCGCCAGCACGTTTCGCGTCCAGCGCGACATTCCGACCCCTTCCTTGAGCCGTCTCATCGCCCACATAATAGCGTATGAGACTCATTCTCATTTATGCTGCGCAATGAAACCGACTTCGTCGTGAAGTCGGTATCGACGTGCCCAGGCACGTCCACCGTCATCGTAGCCAACCCGGTTGCGTCAGTCAAGGCAATCGGCTAGGATGCGCCGCCCTCGGCAACAGGTTTCAGGCTCGCCAGGATCTCCTCGGCGCGCGCGCGCGCGGCGTCCATCTTCGGATACCGGATGCTCCTGTAGCCGCGAGCCTCATCGGGGCAAGAGAGCACGTCCACCCACGCCGCGTACTCGTGGTCCCCGCGGCACTGGAACTCGTCCACGCGCGCGAGGTACCAGTCGCGGAAGTCCTTCTCGCGTCGATGCCACTGCGGCAACAGGCGGCGCAGGAACTTCGCGCGCTTCATCCATTCGAGCTGCCAGTCCTTCGACGTCCATCGGAACTCGATGTCTCTGCCAAAGACGGTGAACGATGGTCGGTTCAGATGAGAGTAGTGGATCGTGTCGCCATTCGCGGGGTTGATGTCGTAGCGCGCCCGATCCCGCGCGCGCTTCTCCTCGCTGGTCAGCAGGTGCGCGACGTAGACCTCGTCCTTGATGCACATGACGCGGTGGAGCCCCCGAATGACCGCGAGCGTCGCCGCCCAGCCCCGCGATGCGCCGTCTTTGAGGTGCACGTCGAGCACGTGGTCGGCATACAGCCTCGCGTATTCGATGTCCTCATGCTGGATCAGGTCGTACACGCACTGCGCGAAGAACCGGTGATCGACGTCGTCGAGCTCCAGGCGGTCAACGCATTGCTGCACGAGGTCTTGGTATTCGAGCGCCAGCGACTCGCCGTCCTCTCGCTTTCGCACGGAACGCGCCAGAATGCGTGATTTGTCCCGAACCAGGTCCTTGCACGTCTGCGCCTGCGGCGGTCCGAAGAGAGAGGGATGCGCCACCGCCATTCTGCCGATGCGGAACGCCTTCAGGTTGGCATCGATGTCCGACCGAGGCACGGAGTTCTCGATCGCCCATACGAGCGCATCGAGCGAGAGTGGCAGGTTCCCGAGTTGGTAGGCAGCGCCCAGCAGCATCAGATTCGCGTAGAGCTTGTTCCCGAAGTAGCGCTCGGAGTGGGCGGAGAAGTCGGTCGCGAAGTAGCCCCCGTCGGCGACCGACGCGCGGATGGTGTCCTCCAAATCGGCGACGTCGAAGTGCGCCTTGCCGACGAGCATCGGGATCGTCGGAGTCCGGCTCGTGTTCACGACGACGCGCGTCCGGTCTCGCGAACCGACGCACATCCTCCCGCCGGGGTCGAGCGCCCGAGCCGATTCCAGCGCGTCGATCCCCAGCAGGACGTCGGCTCTGCCTGCCGGGATGATCGGCGACAGCACGGCGTCGGACTTCGAGAGGATGACGTGGGCGAACACGCTGCCGTTGCGGATCGCCAAGCCCTTCTTGTCGCAGAACTGGACGCGGTACCCCTGTCGGAACGCTGCCTGCACCAAGATCGCCGAGATGACGCCGATTCCCATGCCGCCCACGCCTGCCGCATAGATGGCGAACGTCTCGTCGAAGTCGCACGGAGTCGGCTCTTCGACGGTGTCCAACGGGAAGTCGCGCTGCGCCTTGGGGGCTTTCCGCTCGACGGTCACGACCTCGAACGCCGGGCAGGCGTGGACCTTCGTGCATGCGGAGTCGCCGACGCACGTCGAGAGGTCGGTGACGATCTTGGGCCCATAGTCGGTCTCGACGATGTTGAGCGCCGGGCATCCCGTCGCCTGGGTGCACGCCAGGCAGAACTCGCATGCCTCCGGCGTGATGTTGATGAACCGGTCCGACGCCACGAATCCGCGCTCGCGCTCCTCCTGACGCCGTGCGCGCCGCAGCCGACGGTGGTACGTGATCCCGCATTCCTTGTCGGCGATGATGATCTTCACGCCGTCCTGGAGGATCGTCTTCTCGAGCAGCCGACGGTATGCAACGTAGTCCGCAGGATCCGTACGGACGATCAGCAGATCGGTCGTGCCCGCCAGCCCGGAGACGACCCGCTCGATGTCCTGGGCGACCGTCGGATTGCCCATCAGATCGCGCTCGAGTCCGGGAGTCGTCTGGTGACCCGTCATTGCCGTCGTCTTGTTGTCCAAGACGATGTAGGTGATGTCCTGCCCGTGCTTGATCGAATCGGAGATCCCGATCATTCCGCTGTGGAAGAAGGTCGAGTCCCCGATGAACACGACCTGCTTATTCGTGATGAAGGGGTCGATCCCGGCTCCCGTTCCGCCGCCGCCAAGCCCCATTCCAGCCAGGTTGTGCATCAGGTGCTGGAAGGGATCGTACTTGAACATGACGTAGCACCCGATGTCGCCGTGGAACACGAGCTGAATCGGGTCCATGCCGTGGTGATGGCGCATGTAGTCGGCATCGGCGAAGTCGTGGACGATGTTCTCGAGCACGACGCCGGAGTCGCGGTGCGGGCATCCGGGGCAGTAACCCGGCGTCCGAAGCGGCAGTGCGGGCGAAGACCCGGAGGGAACCGCCGCGACGGACGCCGAACCGGTTCCGTTGCCGTCGGCGCTCGCCGGGGCGTTATCGCGCAGCCGGGCGAACAGCGGATGGAGCGCCGCTGCGATGGAAGTGGGTGTCAAGCCGAGCGTGTCGGGCAATCCCGGAAGTCCGAACGGGAGCCGCTTGCCCCAGACGCGGGGAGCCCGAAGCAGCGTTCCGTCACGCAGCATATCGGCTACAGCCGACTTGACCGCCGACTCGAGCAGACCGCGACGTTCCTCGACGACGACTAGGTGCTCAGCACGGCTGGCAATATCGACGATGCTCTCAGAATCCAGCGGATAGGTCATGCCGAGTTTGAGGATCGGGTACTCGCCGGAGAGGCCCATCTCGTGCAGCGCGTGCTCGAGGTACAGGTACGCCGCCCCAGCCGTGACGAACGCGACCGGTGCGTGCGCGTCGGCGTTCACGATGCGGTTCAGCCCCGCCTTCCGCGCCAGATCGACCGCCATCGGCAGCCGTCGGGCAGCCATGTCCCGCTCGAGGCGCGCGGTATCGGGCGGAAGGACGATGCGGTCATCGAGAGCGATCTGGTCGGGATCGATCGTCAGGGGCTTTTCAGGCGAGACGGTCAACGGAGGATGGGGGCGGAGTTCGACCACGCCGCCGCCATCTGCCTGATGGGTCGTGATGATGTAACCGACGTAGAGCGAGGCTTCGGAGGAGATGTCGAGGGCGACGCCGACCCAGTCTTTGATTTCCTGAAAGGTCGATGGCTCGATGGTCGGCACGAACAGATGCTGCGCGATGTAGCGCGAGTCCACGGGAACCTGGGTCGAGTCCGAGTGGGGGTCCTCGCCCATCACGATGACAGCGCCGCCCTGCGTCCCGGCGATGTTGCCGATGGCGATCGCGTCAGCCGCCACGTGAACGCCGACGCTCTTCATGAACGCGATGGCGCGTACCGGGCCCATCTGAGCGCCGTTCAGACGCGCCGCACCCAGCGCCTCATTGTTGGCGAGTTGAGCAACGACGCCGTGTTCCTTGAGAGCCGGTCCCAGGCGCTCGACGACATCGAACACTTCGGCGATGGGGGAGCCCGGGTAGCCCGTCAGCAGACTGGCTCGACCCTCGAGCGCGCCTTTGACGAGCAACTCGCACCCCGTGTACACGTTCGTGCCGTGCTCGAGCAGCATGCGGTCGCTCATAGGCTCACGTCCTTACGAGTCGTCGCCATCGAACCAGGGCTTCGCCAATCACGACGTGAGGGACCGCGACGCAAGCAGTTCGTGCGCGTGGGCGCGGCTGGTGACACTATCGCCTCCGAGCATGCGCGCCAGCTCGGACACTCGCTCGTCGTCCGTCAGGCGTTCCACAGTCGTCACCGTACGCGCCGAGGACCCGTCGCCCTCGACATGCTTAGCCACGCGGAAGTGCCTATCTGCCCGAGACGCGATCTGCGGCAAGTGCGTGATGCAGATCACTTGGCGCGTCTCGGCGAGCTGTGACAGCTTTGTTCCGACAATCGCTGCCGTGGACCCGCCAATGCCGGTGTCGATCTCATCGAAGACCAGCGTTGGCACGCGGTCGACGTCGCTCAGAACCGTCTTCAGCGCCAACATCACTCGCGAGATCTCGCCGCCGGACGCGATCCGGTTCAGAGGCTTCAGGGCTTCGCCGACGTTGGGGCTGATAAGGAACTCGACGGCGTCCAAACCCGTGGCACTCAGGTTGTAGCTCCGCTCGTGCCGCCGAAGCAAGCCGCTCTCCGACTCGTCCTGCGTCACAGACACGCGGAACGCGGTACGCTCCATGCCAAGCTCTGCCAACTGCGCTTCGACACGCTCCTCGAGGGCGCTTGCCGCTGTTTGCCGCGCATCGGACAGCGCGAACGCCATGCGTCCCGCCTCTCGGAGCGCCGATCTCAGGTTCTCGCGGACCCGCTCGATCTCGGCGCTTCCGGTCGTCAGTGAGGACAGCCTCGCCTGCGACTCCGCCAGCCGCGCAATGGCGTCCGTCAGCGTTCCGCCGTACCGTCGTTTGAGCTCGAACAGGAGCACGAGGCGGTCTTCGACCTGCGACTTGCGCTCCGGGCTGAACTCGACGCTGTCGCGGTACTGGCGCACACGCGTCGCGATGTCCTCTGCCTCATAGAATAGCGCATCCAGCCGCGATTCGGTCTCCTTGAGCGATTCGTCGAACTGGCGAAGCGACCGTATCTCTTGGAGCGCGACCCGCAAGTTCTCCAGCACGGAACCGGGTACTCCCGGTCCCAGGTGTCCGAAGAGCGATTCTGCCGTGGCGCGGAGCGTCTCGGCATTCTGGAGCCGGCGACGTTCCGCCTCGAGTTCGACGTCCTCATCCGGGCGGAGGTCGGCTCGACCCAACTCCTCGACTTCGTGTTCCAGGTATTCGCGCTCACGGAGCGTCTCGCGCTGCTCCTGCTGCAACGCGCGCAGTTCGGACCGAAGAACCTGGATGCGGGCGTGCGCCTCCGACAGCCTGGACCGATCAGCAGCCACTCCGGCGAAGTCGTCGAGGAAGGTCAGGTGCTCCTCGGTTCTGAATAGCGATTGGTGCTCGTGCTGACCGTGGAGGTCCACCCACGCCTCGCCGAGGGCTTTGAGGAGCGTCGTCGTCGCGAACTGATCGTTGATGTAGACGCGGCTCCTGCCGGACGACGCGAGCTGCCTCGCAACGATCACCGTGTCTTCGTCGTCGACCGTCAAGCCATACTTCGTCAGCAGCTCCGCCGTGGGTTCGGGGATGCGCGCCTCGAATGCGGCTCCCACGCGCGCCGATTCCTCGCCGGTGCGAACCAGGTCCGGCGTCCCTCGACCGCCGAGCACGAGCCCGAGAGCGCCGAGGATGATCGACTTGCCGGCTCCGGTCTCGCCCGTGAGGACGTTCAGCCCGGGCCCGAACTCGATGGCGAGCTCATCGATGACCGCGAGGTTGTGGATCCGGAGTTCCGTCAGCACTTCGAACACCCTCGCCCTCGGCGCCCTGCGGTAGGCTGCCGAGGTGGAGCTTCGCGCGCAGCACGCCGTAGAAGTCGCGTTGACGCGAACGGATCAGACTGATCGTTCGGTCCGACAGCCATACGTCGATCTCACATAACTCGGTGAGCGGATACTGCTCCTGACCGTCCGCCCGAAGTGTTCCGCGCGGCGCGGCGGATCGGACGACGACCCGGATGCGGGAAGACCCCCTTGCCACGAAGGGTCTCATCGCCAGAGCGAATGGGCAGATCGGCGTGAGAAGGATCGCATCGCTGCCGGGATCGATGATGGGACCGCCCGCGGACGAGTTGTATGCCGTCGAACCCGTCGGGCTGGACACGATCAAGCCATCTCCGTTGTACGTCACGAAATAGGACCCGTCAATGTACGTGTCGAGACAGATGAGGTGGCTCTCCTCGCGCACGACGACGTCGTTGAGCGCGTGTCCCGACGCGCGCTGTGCGCCGTCGTCGCAGACGACGTATTCGAGCATCCGGCGCTCATCCACCTCGAACTTGCCGCCCAAAGCGGACGATAAGGCGTTGTAGAGTTCGCCGCGCGCCACTTCGGTCAGGAATCCCAGGTTCCCCAGGTTCACGGCGAGGATCGGAACCGCCTCCGCGCCGGGCGTGCGCGAAACGCTCAGCAACGTGCCGTCACCCCCCAGCACGACCAGCAAGTCCGACTCGCTCACCACCTCCCCGATGGGCGACACGCCGTCCGGCTCAAGGGTTTCGCCCACCGACGGCAAGTGGACACGAGCGATCTTCGCGCCAATGCCGCGCGATCCGAGCCATTCCCGCGCCTCGAGCGCCGTCGAGAGGGCGTCGGGAATCCGAGGATGGACGATGATGCCAGCCTGTCGAATCTCGGTGTTCATAGGAATGCCTTGAGTGCGAGGAACCCCGCGATCAAGAGCACGGTCATCGCGACAGCGACAGCATCGAAGTGCCGCTCGATCCACGGCTTCAGCGACGGACCGAACAGACGCAGTGTGCCCGCGACCAAGAAGAACCGCCCGCCTCGACCGACGACCGACGCGGCGACGAGCATCGCAATCGACACCGTGCCGTTCATCCCGGCAAGGATCGTGAAGACTTTGTACGGGATCGGCGTGAACCCCGCCGTGACGATGGCGAGGAAGGCGTTCGCCTGGTACATCGCCAGCACTTCCTGCGCCTTCTCCGTCACACCGTAGAACTCGAGGATCGACCGGCCGATCGTGTCGTACAGCAGGTAGCCGATCGCCCAGCCACCGATGGCGCCCAGCACCGAAGCGGTCGTGCATACCAACGCGAAACGAAGCGCCTTTCTGGGCGCCGAGCCCGCGAGCGGGATCAGGAGCACGTCGGGAGGAATGGGGAAGAACGACGCCTCAGCGAACGCGATGGCGAACAGCCACGACGTCGCTCGGCGGGATTCGGCGAGCGCTTCGACTCGGTCCTTCTGCCTGCGAAGCCATCCGAGGACGCCTCGGCGACCTTTGGCTTGCGGCTCGGACGGTCCAGCGACCCCTGCGCTCGGTTCGTTCGCCAACAGCAGGCTCCTCAGCAGCGCCGTAACGGTATGACCACGTATCCAACGCGACCATCAGCCGATCCCGATGTGATCGAAACCTGGTCGGGTCGCTTCACGGCTCCCATTCGCGCAGCGGCTCCAGAGACTCATAGTGCGTCATGTCCGCGTGCAGCGGTGTGATCGAGACCCATCCGGTGCGCAGCGACCCGAAGTCCGTGTCGTCGCGGTCGTCGATCTCGACGCGAGCGCCGCCGATCCAGTAGTACGGAACGCCTTCCTTGTCGAGTCGCGTTTCGACATGTGTCGTGTACGGCGCGGGGTCCTGACGCGTCACGCGGACGCCCTTCACGGCGTGCAAGGGCAGATTCGGCACGTTGACGTTCAACAGCACTCCTGGCGAAAACGCGCGCACCAACGCGGTCTTCACGATCCGCCGGGCGAACTCGCACGCGGTGTCCCAATGGGCGTCCACTGAGCGCGACAGCGAAACGGCAATCGACGGGAGCCCCAGGAACGCGCCCTTGCGCGCGGCAGCGACCGTGCCGGAGAAGTGGACGTCGTGACCGAGGTTCTCTCCGTGATTGATGCCGGCAACCAGCAGTCGCGGCGCTTCCGGCAGCAACGCGCCAATCGCCAGGTCCACGCAGTCCACGGGCGTCCCGTCGACGGCGACCCGTCCCGGAGCCACGTCCTTCGCACGCAGAGGTCTCGAAAGCGTGATCGCCATGCCGATTGCGCTCCGCTCGCGGTCCGGAGCCACGACGAACACGTCGTCGAGCGTCGACAGGGCATCGGCGAGGTGGTTGATCCCCGGAGCGTGGATCCCGTCGTCGTTCGTGATGAAGATCATTCGTGCCGTCCATCGTGGGTGACGCTAGCGGTCAATCGCGCCGGAACGCGGCACAGGCTCCGAAACAAGAGTTGCGTGAAGCGGTGCATCTCGCGTAGGGCGCGCACGTGGCTCGTTTGTCCGGAGTAGATCGTCGAGACGTCCACGGACTCGATGCGGAACCCGAGCCTGCCGGCGATGATGAGCAGCTCCGACTCCGTCTCGTAGCCGGTCGTGGTCAGCAGAGGCAGGATGTGCCTCAACGCGTCGCACCGGATCAGGCGATAGCCGCACTGGAAGTCCTGCACCGGCTGCCCGCACAGCCATGTGCCCACGGCGGAGACGAGCGCGTTGTTGGCGCGGCGGTGCAGCGGCATCGTCGAGCGGCGGCGGGCTCGGCTCCCCACCACGATCGGGGCTCCGGTGTGCAGGAAGCGCTCTACGAGTTTGCCCATCTCGCTCGGAAGGTGTTGACCGTCTGCGTCCATGGTGACGACGGCGTCGAAACCATCGCGCTGAGCCTGGGCGTATCCCGTCCGAAGCGCCCCTCCCTTGCCTCGGTTCACGTCGTGCGTCAAGACGGATGCGCCGGAGGCGAGCGCCTTCTCGCCGGTTCGGTCCGTGGAGCCGTCGTCAACCACGTACACGTGCGGTATGGCGGCGCGCGCCTCCTCGACGACGGCTCCGATATACGGTTCAGCGTTGAGGGCAGGGATGATGACGCACAATCGCACGGCGCTCGACCTTCCGCGACGACTGGAAGCGGCGCTATCGGGCTCCGGCTAGGACCCGACTCGAAGCCGCGCGAAACGCCGCCTCCCGACCCTCAGGACCATGCCGTCCTCCGGGACGAAGTCGAGCGACGGGTCGGTGATGCGATGGTCGTTGAGCGAGACTGCGCCCTGAGTGACCAACTGACGAGCGTCTCGGTTGCTCGTGGCGAAGCCCGCCAACGTCAGGAGCCGGACGATCCAGAGCTCGCCGTCGGTTAGGGCGTCGGACGGCACACGCAGATCCGGCATATCGTCGGGTGTCTCGTGCTCACGGAAGACGCGAAGAAACTCCGTCTTCGCGGCGTCCCCAGCCTCGGAGCCGTGATAGAGGGTAACGATCTCGGCGGCAAGGCGCAGTTTGGCGTCCATCGGGTGCAGGGCGCCGTCTTCGACGTCCTGCATCATGCCGCTGATCTCGTCGGCGGGAAGGTCCGTGCAGAGCCGGTAGTAGGCTTCCATGGCGGCGTCTGGCACGGACATCACCTTGCCGAACTGCTCTGTGGGCGGCTCGTCGATGCCGATGTAGTTTCCGAGCGATTTGCTCATCTTCTCGACGCCATCCGTGCCCACGAGCAGAGGCATCAGGACGACTGCCTGTGGAGCCTGCCCTGCCTCGCGCTGTAGGTCGCGCCCGACCAGGTTGTTGAACTTCTGGTCGGTGCCGCCCATCTCGATGTCGGCGCGGACCGCGACGGAGTCCTGTCCTTGGCACAACGGGTACAGGATTTCGTGGATGTGGATGGGCTCGCCGGCTTTGTATCGATTCGTGAAGTCGTCGCGTTCCAGCATCCGAGCGAGAGTGTACTGCGACGACAGCCGGACGACGTCGGCGAAGTCCATCTTCCCCAGCCAGTCGCCGTTGAAGGTCACTTCGGTCTGCGCCGGATCGAGGATACGGTAGAGCTGCTGCTCGTAGGTTCTGGCGTGCTCGCGGACCTCGTCACGGCCCAACATCGGTCGTGTCTTGGACTTCCCCGTGGGATCGCCGATCATCGCCGTGAAGTCGCCGATGATCAGACAGACCGTGTGTCCGAAGTCCTGAAACTGGCGCAGTTTGCGGAGTACAACGGCGAACCCGAGATGGATATCGGAAGCGGTGGGATCGATGCCCAGCTTCACCCGCAGCGCTCGGTTCTCACGCGCCGCGAGGAGCAGCTTGTCGCGCAAGCCGACTTCGGGAACGACTTCCTCCACGCCCCGCATCAGCAGCCGCAACTGCTCGTCAATCGGTACGGTTGAGGTTGGGGGCACTGTCGGGCTCGCAGTGGGTAGCGGTCTTCTTCGGCATGCGCAGAGAGCCGGCGGCAGCTATTGTAGCGGAGCGCACAAAGCTCTGTCAACGCTCGCCCAGACGGCAGCATGCGCGTGCGCGCCCGCGCAACCTGCGCCGGAACCGAACCGTTCCTTTGACGCACCCATGCCACCATGGTAGGATTGCCATCGATTTCCCATCGATCTCCCTCTGCCAACGACGCGCCAGCCGTTCCGGAGACATGACGTTGCCAGCGAACAATCCAGACATCTACGACATCACGATCGTCGGCGCGGGCCCAGTCGGTCTGTTCGGGGCGTTCTACGCAGGGATCCGCGAGTGCCGGACGAAGATCATCGATAGCCTGGCGGAACTCGGCGGACAACTCACGGCGCTCTACCCGGAGAAGTACATCTACGACATGCCTGGGTTCCCCAAGGTGCTCGCCAAGGACCTGGTGAAGGAACTGGTGGAGCAGGCGATGTGGAAGGACCCGACGGTCTGTCTGGAAGAACAAGCGCAGAAGCTGGACTACGACGAAGCGACTGGCATCTACCGCTTGGTGACGAACGTCGCCGAGCACTTCAGCCGCACCGTGATCGTCTGCGCTGGGATCGGGTCGCTGCTGCCGACCCGCCTGGACAAGCCCGGTGTCGAGGAGCTAGTCGGCAACGGCGTCTCTTATGTGGTACGCAACCCGGATCAGTTCGCAGGCAAGGACGTTGTCATCGTCGGAGCCGGCGACTCGGCGGTCGATTGGGCGCTCTACATGGCGCCGATCGCCAAGAGTCTCAACCTGGTGCATCGCCGCGACGTCTTCCGCGCGCACGAGGGCAGCGTTCGCCAGTTGATGCAGACGAACATCCCGATGCACCTGTTCTGGGAGGTCGAGAAAGTGCACGGCACGGATCGTCTCGAGTCCGTGACGATCCGCAGCAACAAGACCAAGGAAACGCAGACTCTCAAAGCCGACGCACTGCTCATCAACATCGGCTTCAAGTCGGATCTAGGACCCATTCAGGACTGGGGGTTGGAGGTGGACGAGAAGGGCGGGATCCTCGTCTCGCGGCACATGGAGACGAACCGGCCCGGCGTCTTCGCGGCGGGGGATGGCGCGTCGTTTGACGGCAAGCTCAAGCTGATCGCCACCGGCGTCGGCGAAGTCGCCATCGCCGTCAACTACGCCAAGTTCCACATCGATCCGACGAGCAAGGTCTTCCCAGGACACAGCAGCGAGATGGCGCTGCGGTAGCGCGCGACTCCTCCGTCACGCCCGCCCGGCGGCTAGCCGACCTCCTGCCCGTCGAGCATCCCAACCTCGATATTCGCCTCTTCGCGCGTCTCGATCCGTGCGACGCGCCCGTCCTGCACGTGGAAGATGCGGTCGGAAACGTCCAGCATTTTCATGTCGTGCGTCGCCGTGATGATCGTGACGCCCTTCTCGGCGTTCATGCGTCGCAGCAGCTCGATGATCTCCAAGCCCGTCTTCGTGTCGAGGTTCCCGGTCGGCTCGTCTGCCAGCAGGATCGAGGGGTCGTTCGCCAGAGCCCGCGCGATGGCGACACGCTGCTGCTGCCCGCCCGAGAGCTCGGGCGGTTTGTGCTGGTACCGTTCGCCCAATCCGACCGATGCGAGGATCTCAAGCCCCTTCTCGACGGCGTCATCGGTCGTGGCTCCGGCGAAGATCATCGGCAGCGTGATGTTCTCCAACGCCGTCATGACCGGGATCAGGTTGAACGTCTGGAAAATGTAACCGATCTTGCGGCACCGGAGCCAAGCCAGCTCGTAGGCGTCCAACTGGGCGATGTCCACTTCGTCGATGTAGACGCGCCCTTCGGTCGGCTTGTCGAGTCCGCCGATCATGTTGAAGAGCGTGGACTTGCCGGAACCTGAGGGCCCGACGATGGAGATGTACTCCCCTCGACGCACCTCCATGTTCACACCGCGCAACGCCTCGACGACGACGGTGCCCATCTCGTAGCGCTTGATGACATTGCGAACACGGACGGCATTCTCAATCGGAGCGTGCGGCTCCGCGGGAACGGTTCCCGGCTGTGCGACGGCGGCCGCATCCGACATAGTCAAGCCCTTCCCTTGGACTTCCTTCTGTTGCCCTTCGATGTCTTGCGTCCGCCGCCAGGGCGGTTCTTCGCGTCAGCCCCTGACTGAGTGGAACGCGACTCAGGAACGGCGAATCCGAGCATCCCGCGACGACCCAGCACTCGGAAGAACTCCGCGAGCGACGCCTCCGCCTCGCGGCGCGTCAACTGGAACCGCCCGCTCAGCTCCTGCGCGATCTGCTCGAACGTCGATTCGCCGTCACAGCGCTCCCAGACGAACGACCCGACATCGTCCAATGTGACCACGCGCTTGTTCGGCAGGCTCATCGCGCGGATCAGCCAGCGCATGTGACGCTTCTGGTCCGCCGGGATGATCAGCGAGACCTCGCCGCCATCCTCCTTCATCCACTCCACGAGCGAGTTGCGGATCGGAACCGACTGGAGGACCTCGCCGCGCGTCCTCTGGAGTCGCGGGCGCTTCTTGAGCCGCAACGCGTAGAGCACACGGTCCAACCCGCCAGCCATCGACGTCACACTCTCGCAGCCGACTGCGACGGGATGCTGAAAACGATCCCGTCCACCAGCGGCGTCGGGTCCGGTTTGCCGGACGCGCGAACGACGAAGATGCGGTTCCGATCCGGGTCGTACCACATCCGCGCCATCGTCCGGCTTCGCCGGAACAGCTGATCCCACCCGCGCGACGCCCCGATATCCCAGCGATCCACGCGATCTAGCACGCGAGCGGAACGACCGTCCATCGTCATCTGGACGGGTTCGAGCCCCGTCGTCGGCTCCAAGACGAAATGAGTGCCTCGCAACGACTTCGCGTAGGCGCGCCGGAACCATGCCTCCAGCGATCCGCCGCGCAACGCCTGATCCGCGAGTCCGTACCGCTCGACGGCGATTCGGCTCGACCCGTCCGTGAATGAGAACAGGATGTACCCGTTCAGGAGCTGCAGCTTGTCCAGTCGGTAACGTCGTGGGACCTCGACCTCGAACCCGTACGCCGTCCAGAGATTGCGGCTCGTGTCGGAGTGGTCCCGCAGCGACCGCAGAACCCGCATCGCCGTCTGCCGAAACGCGGGCTCACCGGGCGAGGCGATCACCTGCGACATCACGATCCGTCGGCACTTCGAGCACCGCCAGATGACCCCGTGCGCCTGCAGCGCCCCCTTCCACGAGAAGAAGGTCAGCTCGCGATCCGCGTAGAAATCCTCGTTCGCGGCGAGGTCCGGGATCAGCGCCTGATCGCGTCTCACCTCGATCTGACCGACCTGGGCGCTGTACGCTTTGCGGATGCCTTTGAGGTACTCGTCAAGCGTCTTGCTGATGTCGAACTGCCGCTGGGAGTGCGCCCGCCACTTCAGTTCGAGTCGCGGATGGTTCGCATCGTCCAGCCGAAGGTAGCCCTGGTCGGGGTCATGCTCCTTGGGGATGCCGACGAGCTCCCACTGCGACGGGACCTCCGCCTGGAGCCCCTGCCATCCGAATCGGGCCCAACCCTCTTCCGACATTGGCGCTCCGATGCGAGATCGCGGCGCGGGCCGCTAGAACGGCTTGACGATGACTGCCTTCTGGATCAGGTCGATGGATACCCCCGCCATCGCGATGAGCGCCAGTCCGCACCAGAAGCCCGCCAGCAGAACCGGGTTGTACCGCGCCCATCGGTTCCTGCCGTACCGCTTGATCATCACGTAGCGCCCGATGATCGCGCCGACGAACTCCAGAAGCGACCCGCCCGGATCGCCCCCGAGCCCCCAGATGACGCCGTACCCCGCGATGTTGCGGAAGGGCACGTGGGACACGATGGTCAGCCCGTACGCCGCCAGCGAGACGATGAATCCGATGCTGATGTACTGGAACCGGATCGCCTGAAGCTGCTCCGAATGTCCGTCTCGGAGCGCTGTGATCCACAAGGCGCGCTGCGTCGCGTAGAGGGGCCACCAGGTCTGCGCGAACTGGTATTGCGCGGACGGGATGGGAGCCAGCTTCCAGATGAAGTGCCACGCCAGAATGCCCGCCAGCAGCAGGATGGGCCACGCGATCAAGTCTGCGGCGATCTTGCTGGTGAACGTCGTGCCGGTCAGCTCCAGAATCCGCCAGCCCTGCGTCTCGCCGCCGTAATCCTCGTTCGGGAAGGGAGCGAACCAGATGTCGACGTCCTCATACTTGCTCAGGACGATGGTCGCTTCGAGCATGTACGGGATGTCGAACAGAGGTCGGCTCATGATGCCGAACGCCCGCGCGTTCACGTATGAGTGCAACGGCGTGTAGATGAATGCGAAGAAGGCGAGGAACTTCAGGGGGAACCCGGGGATGAGTCGGTGGACGACGTACACGTACCCGCCCATGCCGATGATCCACAGACCCAACGACACGAGCACCGGGAAATCGCCTCTGCCAGGAGGAGCCTTGAACGTGCGCTGCAACCCTCCGCGCTGGCGACGCATCCGAAAGAACATCGGGATCATCGTCAGGAAGCCGAGCGCCGCGACCGCGAAACTCTTCCCGATGCCGAAGCTGAACCAGAAGTCGAGGCTGTTCCGCAGACCCGTGACCCGGACATCCATGCCCGGTTCCCACGTGTGCAGGATGTCCCGCGAATGGAGCCACGGATTCAAGAAAAAGGTCGAGAAGACCCGGACGACGAAGTTGGCGATGACGATGGGTAGCGGCAGGACGAATCCGTGCAGGATCGCGGCGGCATCGGTCGTGATCGCCAGCGTTCCCGTCGGGGCAAAGCCCTCGATGCTCTGCGTGAAGTCGAT
>VGLH01000027.1 GCA_016866785.1 Candidatus Poribacteria bacterium | reverse complement strand
CGGCGCCCGACCCGACGATGAGCTGCCCAGCCTGCTCATAGACAATCGAATCGCCTTTCGGAGACCAGCCGATCCATCGCGGGGGCAAGCCGACGAAGTCGCCGGTGGGACCCGAACTATCGCCCAGATCCAAGACGGATCCCTCGCATCCGACGAACAAGAGCAGACCGGTCATCGCCGACGCCAAGCTCAAGAACAGCGCGACGCGCAATCTCATCGTGTCACATCTTCCGTCATGGGCGACTCCGTCGCGTCGGTGACGAACCGCCATATACCGCCTTCCTTCCGAGCCCGCGCCGGATCGATTGCCGTACGATAGTCCCACAGGAAACCGAGAGCGGCGGCAACATGATCGTAGCCGCTGACGACGCCGATCGTCGCCCCTCGGATGCCGACGAGCGTCGTGGACTTCGACCGCCGGATCGCGGACCCGAGCCACGCGGTTCCTTCGATCAGTTCCCATCTCGATGCGGCGGGGGAGCCGCCGGACGTTCCCTGCGGCGCAATGGGTCCGTCCAACAGCAGCACGTCCACCGCCAGCGCGTCGCAGATAGCTGCCAGCGATAGCGCAGCAGCAACCGCGTAGCGAGAGGCGAGAGAGGCTTGGATCCCGATGCTGCCTCGCCACGTCAGTGGTACGCGCGCTTCGGAGCCGGAACCGAAGAGCCAGTCCGTCGGAATGTCATCCGTATCGGGAAGCCATGCGATCGGCACGAGCAAGCCCACACGCCTGCCGGATGACCGGATCGTCTCGACCGCTCGCAGCAGATTCGCAGGTGGCGGGCCCTGCAAGAGCCAGTCAGCCTGCCACGCGTAAACCGGACACACGACGCTCATAGCCGGCAACGCCGCCACGCGTTCGGATGTTATCTGATCGACGGGAAGCGCATAGAAATCGGCGGCGTCCGCAGCCACGGCGACGCCGCGCAGCGGGTCGGCGAGACTTGCCAGGTCGAGGGCGTTTTCCGCGAGCGCTTCCGGGCTGGGCAAGAGCCACAGCTCGACGGCAGGGAGCGACACCGTCTCCTCGGGACGCACCCAGATGCCCGACTGCGCTCCTTGCACGCCGCAGTCCACCTCGCCGTCGCGACTCAGGCTGCCTCGCTTCAGATCGCCGAATGCCTCGTTGACGATGCCAACTACAGCGGAACCGCCACCACGCGAGGCAGTCTGCGCATAGGCGAGCCCGGAGTCGGGTCCGAGTTCGAGCGGCAGCGGAGCGTCGAGCGAGTTCCCCGAGCGACCCCAAACCCACGCTCGTGACAACCGCTGGAGGTGGAGTCGCTCCACGGATACATCGTCCAGACGGATCGGCGTCGGTCCCGCGTTCCGCACTTCCAGCCATTTGCGGATCATCGGCGCGTCGGGACGTACCTCGTAGACGAGCGTCACGTCGAGGTTTGGCGCGTCTTCAGCCCCTGCCTTCGCTGCCGTGGCGATACGGACCCGCTGGATCGGACCATCGCTCTCGACCACATGGCTCGCGTAGCGCAGATCGCCTCCGAACCCGACCACATCTCGCCCACCGATGCCGATTCGGAACTCCTCCGAGGGTCCTGCGATGAGCTCCAAGCCGGTGTCACGCGCTCGTACCGACCGTGTCGCAATGCCCAAGCCGTTGGGATCGACCGTCAGTTGGCGGCTGAGGTAGCCGTTCCCGACGGTCAGGACGTGCGCGGCGCGGCTGTGCGTCACGTAGGCTCCGGTGACCTCCGGCGCGCGCGGACGTTCTGTCGCGCGGATGGCTGGCGAAGGCGCGACGACCGTTGTCCGCCCGCACCCGGCTACTGCGGCGAGAGTCAGGAGCGACGCGATGCGAAGCCATCTTGACATCTACTTGCCAATGCAGAAGCGGGAGAAGATGCGGTCGAGCACGTCTTCCGAGACGGTATCGCCCAGCACCAGCCCAAATGCGTGGATCGCCGCGTGGACATCGACCGCGACCAGTTCCGGCGGAAGCGCTCGGCGCAGCGTATCGACGGCGTGATTCAGCGCGGTCGCCGCAGCTTCGAGGGCTTCCCGGTGGCGGATGTTCGAAACCATCGGCTCCATATCTGCAGCACCACCAGAAGAGCTCTGTTCGAGCGTCGTGACAAGCGCCTCGAACCCAGCCATCGTCTTCAACGAGAGCTCGACGACGGGGGTTTGCGCCTCGATGTGGCGTGCCAGGTCCTGGGTTCCCCACTGCGTCGGAAGGTCCGATTTGTTGAGGACGATGACCGTCCGACTCGGATCCGCCGTCCGCAGCAACGACTCGTCATCGTTATTGAGAGGAGATGACGTATCGAGGACGACAACAACACGCTGTGACGACTCAGCCGTCGCCCGAGCCCGCTCGATTCCCTCGCGTTCGATGGGATCCGACGATTCACGGATTCCCGCCGTATCGGATAGACGCACCGGGATGCCGCGCAGGTTGATCACGTCTTCGATGACGTCGCGCGTCGTCCCGGGCGTGTCTGTCACGATGGCGCGGTGGCGTCCCACGAGCGCGTTCAGAAGGCTCGACTTACCGACGTTCGGCTTCCCAATGATCGCGACGCGAACCCCTTCGCGCAGAACCTGTCCCCGGTCGGCAGTCGCCAGGATCGCGCGGACGCCGTCGAGCGTCTCCGACAGTTGCGCTGCGAGTCGCTCGGAGGAAGCCGTCTTGATGTCTTCGTCCGGGAAGTCGATACTCGCCTCGAGTTCCGCCAACACGTCCATCGCCGCGTCGCGGAGTCGTCGCACGGCATCCGACAGCGCGCCGCCGAGCTGCGCGGCTGCGACGCGGACGCTCTCGCGCGTCTCGGCGGCGATCAGGTCGGCGACGGCTTCCGCTTGGGCGAGGTCCAGCTTGCCGTTCAGGAAAGCCCGCTGCGTGAACTCGCCCGGTCCTGCCAGACGAGCCCCCTGCCGGCACAGCAGGTCGAGGATCGCGGTCGAGACGACGACCCCGCCGTGTGCGTGGACCTCGACGACGTCCTCGCCCGTGTAGCTCCGGGGCGCTGGAAAGTGGACGACCAGGACTTCGTCGATCCTGTGTCCGTCGTCGGGATCGACGATGAAACCCAGGGTCGCTCGTCGCGGAACTAGGGAGAAGGGACGCTCGGAACCTGCTGGCGAGAACGCGCGCATGACGCAAGCGAGGGCGTCGGCGCCGCTGACACGGATGACGGCGACTCCTGCCTGCGTTCGACCCGTCGCGATGGCGGCGATGGTGTCTGTCGTCGGCGCAGCGCGCGTCATCGGGTCGTCTCGCGAGCGATGTCACGCGTCGACGAACTCGACTGGAACCGCATGGGGAATCAGACCGAGGGCGTGCGCCCGATCGAGGAACGTTCTGACGGCGCGCCTGCCACGCTCGCCGTAATCGACCGTCAGTTCGTTGACATACATGCCGACGAAGCGATCTGCGCGGCTCGTGTCGAGGTCGCGAGCGTAGCGCATCGCGTGCGCCAGCGCCTCTTCGCGATGGTCTAGCGCGTACTGGATGCTCTCGCGGAGCAGCCGCGCAACTTGGCGGATACGGTCGGGGCCCATCGCACGTCGGATGACGTTTCCGCCCAGCGGCAGCGGCAAGCCCGTCTCCTGATACCACCACTCGCCCAGATCGATGATCTGCGTCAGACCGGCGTCGGCGTACGTGAGCTGTCCTTCGTGGATGATGAGCCCAGCGTCCGCCTTGCCGTCGAGCACGTGATCGATGATCTGGTCGAAGGGTACCACGGTCGTCCGCATCGACGGCTCGACCATGCGGAGCGCGAGATAGGCGCTCGTTCGCTCGCCGGGAATGGCGATGAGACGGTTCCGAAGCTCGGACAGGCGGAACGCTTCCTTGGCGACCACCTTGGGCCCGTACCGGTCGCCCATGCTTGCGCCGCTGGCGAGCAGGGCGTACTTGTCCGCCAGGTAGGCGAAGGCGTGAATCGAGACGGCGCTGACGTCGTACCTCTCGTCGTGGGCTCGCTGGTTCAGCGTTTCGATATCGCTCAGGATGTGCTGGAACTCGAGCCCGCCCGTATCGAGCCGGTCGGTCGCGAGGGCGTAGAACATGAACGCGTCGTCGGAATCCGGCGAGTGGGCTACCGTCACGGTCTTCGGTGTCATGGGGTTCCTGAGTCAGTCGACGTCGTCGTTGTCGATTTCGAGGTCGCGGATGAGCCTCGATAGGTAGGTCCGTTGGATGTCCAGCGCCTCAGCGGCGCGCGTGCGGTTGCCTTTGAACCGTTCCAGCATGGCGCGAATGTGAGCGCGCCGGAAGATGCGCTGCGCCTCCTCGAGGGAGTCCGGGTACTCGTGATCGCGCCCCGCCGAGTTGCTTCCCTTTCGGACGTTGAACGGCAAGTCTGTCGGACGTATCTCCGGAGCTCGCGCCAGCACGAGAGCATGCTCGATGGCGTTCTCAAGCTCGCGGATGTTGCCGGGCCATTCGTGGTTCATGAGAACCGCCGCTGTGTCGGCGTGCAGGGAGGCGGAATGGCGGTGCAGCTTGGCAGCGCTCTGTGACATGAAGTGGTGAGCGAGGGGCAGGATGTCGTCGCGACGCTCTCGGAGCGCCGGCAGGAAGATCGAGATGACGTTGAGCCGGTAGTAGAGGTCTTCGCGGAATCGATCCATACGGATGAGCTCTTCCAGATCCTGGTTCGTGGCGGCGATGATCCGCACATCGGCGTCCAGAACCTGGTTCCCCCCGAGTCGTTCGAACTTCCGGGACTGGAGCACGCGCAGGAGCTTCGTCTGCAGAGGCAGCGGCATGTCGCCGATCTCGTCCAGGAAGAGCGTGCCCGACTTGGCGAGCTCGAACCGCCCGATCCGCCGCGCCGTCGCCCCGGTGAACGCCCCCTTCTCGTGACCGAAGAGCTCGCTTTCCAGCAGATTCTCAGGGATGCCGCCGCAGTTGATCGCGACGAAGGGACCTCGCGCCCGTAGGCTCAGCGAATGGATCGTCTGGGCGACGATTTCCTTCCCCGTGCCGCTCTCGCCTCGGATCAGAACGGTCGAGTCGGTCGGGGCAACGCGTTCGACGAGCTCCACGACCTCGGTCATGCTCCTGCTCGTCGCCACCATCGCCTGTGGATCGATCCGCCGGTCGCCGAGCTCCTGACGAAGGTTCAGGTACTCCTGCTGCACCTGCGAGAAGAACCGCGCGTTATCGATGGCGAGTCCGACGAGGTTCGCAAAGATCGAGAGCTGGAGCATGTCCTTGTCGGTGAACGAGCCGTCGATCAGTTTGTTGATGACCTCGATACAGCCGACCACCCGACCGCGGCTGTGCATCGGGACGCACAGCAGCGTGTGGGCATCGTAGCCGACCTCGACGGCTACGTCGCGAGCGTGGTGGTCATCGTGGACGGCGTCCGTGGTGAGGTACCAGTTGTCGTTCTGCACGACCCAGCCCACGATCCCCACGTCCCATGGGATGCGCATGTGCCGGATCTGCTCGCCCTTACTCCCCGTCGCAATGGCGCAATAGAGCTCACGGGTGTCCTCGTCGACCAACCAGATGGAGCTTGCGTCTGCCTGAACGATCTGAGTCAGCATCTCGAGCGTCTGCTCAAGAACCGCCTCCACGTCGAGCGACGAGTTGACGCGCTGGCTGATCTCAAGGAGCTTGTACCAGTCCTGCTCCGTGATCCCGTCAGCGCGCTTGGCAAGAGCTTTCGTGCCACCGACGACCGGTGGCTTGCGTGTGCGGCTCATCAGAATCCCGCTTGGGCGCAATGGCGTGCTACTCGAACCGTCCCGACGCAGAACACATCTGCGTCAGCCGCGACCGATGGACACCAACGGATCGTGGATGCGGACCGCATGGACCGCGCAGGACGTACAGTCTCTCCAACATGCTGCCGCCATCATAGAGCACGACGCCCTATGTGTCCACAGGTTTATACATCCCCCCGACGCGTCGCACCCACAGACTCGCTCAACAGCCGCGGAGGCGGTTCATCGTGAGGTCTGCCTGCAGACGTCGCTGGCACACAGGTGGGCTTCGCGTCGGTTCAACGTGGCGGGAGTTTGCGGGAGCGCCCGCGACGGGACTCGAGGGCGCTCCTGCGGTTGGCTAGCGATCCAGCTTCAGCTCACCCCACTTCGCCGCCGCCTTGTCTTTCGACTCGACGGCAAGGACCGCCATGTGGATGCCCTTCTCGTAGAGCGACTTGATGTCTGCCTGCTTGAGGGCGATGTTGAAGATGGCGACTTCGTCGATGACGACCGAACCGAACCGGCCGCCACAGCACTCATCATAGCCGATGTGGACGGGCCCCTTCTCTACGGTGATCTTCGCCTTGTCGAGGTTCAGCTTGCTCGCCGGTTCGGCATCGATGTAGATGATCCACTCCCCGGTCTTGCTGTCGAACGTGCCGGTGTACATGTGCCACTGCGTGATGTCCTTGGGACCGATGGCGCCAGTATCCCACGAGTTCGGCTTGTTCCAGCATCCGCCGTTGCAGACCGGGAACGCGACGAGCGTACCGCCCTGGTTCGGGTGAAGGATGTACGCGTCGCGCTTCTCGACCAGAAACCCGTGGTTGTTCCAGGCAGGCAGCAGGCTCTTCGCCCACACCGAGACGGTGATGGCGTCGGCGGGGTTCTCGTGATCGGGAGTCGTCATGCGTCCCGACTTGCCGTCGAACTCGATGGCTTTGTCGAACTTACCGTCGACCCACTTCGTCCCGCCTTCGAGCTTGCTGGCTAGCTTCATCGCGGACAGGTCGGCAACGTCGTTGCCTTTACCCTCGTCCATGAGCCAGATGCCAACGGCGGTTGCGGGATCGATGACGGCGTGACTCGTACCCGCCACGACGAACATGGCGATGGCAACGCACGCCGTTGCGAGACAGAACCTGGAGATACGAATCTGCATAGGAAGGACCCTCCATGTCCATTTCGGGCTACGCCGGCAGGCTGGCGGACGCAACAGGGCGAGACGGTCGTCCGCGCATGCCGGGCGGGTCGCATTCTATCGGATGCGCGCATGCCGCGCAAGGTCGGGGTTGTCCGGCGCGGGCTACCTCTTGGCGTCCGCCCAAGTCGTCGCTAGCTTCGAGGACGGCTCGACGGCTCGGGGCTTCTGCCCGATGGTGCCATCCGCGACGTAGTCGCCCTGAAACAGCCGGACGGCGTCGACCCACACCTTGCCTTTCGTGTCTCGGAGTTCCAGGTAGATGCCGGCGATGGCATCGTCGGCGGGCACTTGGACCGCCGTCCAGAACTCCTGCCAATCCTGCTGAATCACAATGTCCTTGGACCCGTACGACGTCCACGGATCAGCGCGGTGGTTGCAGATGATCTTCGCGTTGCGCACCTTGTCGCCCTTGAGCCAGATGGCGTAGGTGAGCGCCCAACCGCCCTTGAGATTCAGCGGATTCTGATGCAGTTCGACGCGCTTTCCGCCACCGGCGGCGAAGATGTCGATCAACAGGCTCTGCTTGCCCTTGACCTTCTCGTTCGTGTCGGGCTCGGCGAGTGCGCCAGCATTGGCGTCCTCCACCCACGTACTCCACCCCTGCTTGCCCAGCTCGAACTCCGGGTTCTGTAGAAGATTCGCGACTTCGACGGCTTGAGCGGACGACACACACAGACATGCCGCCACGACGACTACAAGACGGCAGATCGCAGTCGGATTCATCGACATGGCCTCCCTTCTCCGAGCGCGCCGCGAGACGCGCCCATCGCGTGTGCTGGCGATACCGAATGTCGCTCCGTCGCGCCGCTGTGTCAACGTCCGGCGATCTCGCCGAAGGACCCGATCGGCTCCTCGACTCGGAACACCTCGCTGGATGCGGAACGCCGTTTCGCGGTACTCTGTTCAGCCAGTGCCTACTCTCTCGGAGCGACAACGATGCGCGTCCTCGTCCTGAACGCCGGTTCCAGCAGCCTGAAGTTCAGTCTGTTCCACGACCTCGGGACCACGCCGACCGCAGAGGGATTGGTCGACTGGGCTGGGGCCCGTTCTCGGGCAGTCCTGTCGCTCGAATGGCGTGACACCCCGCGACGCGCCGAAGCGGTCGTCGCGCGGAACCATCGCGAGGCGGCCGCGTGCGCCGTCGATGCCCTAGGAGTCGCCGCAAGCAAGGACCTGATCGTCGGACACCGCGTCGTCCACGGCGGCATCGGGTTCCGCAACAGCGCGATTGTCGATACGGCGGTGAGGGCGCGCATCGCCGAGCTCTGTTCGCTGGCTCCCCTCCACAATCCGCCTGCGCTGGAAGCCATCGACGCCGCCCAGGAGTCCCTGCCTGACGCGACCCATGTCGCCGTGTTCGACACCGCGTTCTACGCCGACATGCCTCCCGCCGCGACGATCTACGCCGTGCCCTATGAATGGCACGCGAACTGGGGCATACGCCGCTTCGGGTTCCACGGCATCAGCCAGGCGTATTGCACGCGACGCGCTGCCGCGATGCTGGATCGCAACGTCGGGGAACTGTCGTTGGTAAGCTGCCACCTGGGGAACGGCGCGTCGGCGGCTGCGATCCGCGGCGGACGAGCCATCGACACGACGATGGGCTTCACGCCGATGGAAGGGCTGATGATGGGCACGCGTAGCGGCGACGTCGATCCGGGCATCCTGATCGACGCCATGCGGCGTCGCGGTCTCTCGGTGGACGAGCTCGACGATGCCCTGAACCGTCGCTCAGGCTTGCTGGGCGTTTCCGGAGTTTCCTCGGACTATCGGAAGGTCGAGGAAGCCGCCGTGCAAGGGAATGACCGGGCGCGTCTCGCGCTGGACATCTACGCCGCCCGCGTGCGCTCGGCAATCGGATCGCTCGCCGTATCGCTCGGAGGCATCGACGCGCTGATCTTCACCGGAGGAATCGGCGCGAACGCGGCGAACCTGCGAGCCGACGTCTGCCAGGGGATTGAATGCCTTGGCGTGCGGCTGGACGTCGAGGCGAACGCCTCGTGCACGCCCGATGCCGAGATCAGCGCCGACGGTTCCCGCGTTCGCGTCCTGACGATCCGCTCGCGCGAAGACCTGATGATTGCGACCGAAGCCCGACGCGCTGTGGAAGCACTCGCCAGACAGTGATGTCAGATCAGCCTTGGCGACGCACCAGGACGACGCATGGCGTCTGCCCGTCCGGCAGCGGGTTGGTCAGGCGCGTCGTGAACCCCCGCCCGTCCACGCGCTCGCCGCGACGCTCGCCGGAGTAGAGCGCCATCCACTCGGCTTCGAGCGGCGCATCGGGCAGGACAGCCGTCAGGTCGAGTCGCACGTCGCCGCCCTCCGGCAGGAAGACCAGGTACTGCTCGCCCGGTTCCGCGAGGCAGAATCCGCGATCAACGAAGTCGTTGTCGGGAACCATGCGGTTGATCTGCACCTGTGACAGGAGCGCGACCAGTTGCTGGTAGCGCGCCCATCCGGGAGGCTCAGGCTCGTAAGCGATCAGATCCCACGACGTGTTGCTGTAGTAGTACCCGGGATACCCGCCGCCAACGTAGATGGCGACCGTCCAGAGCAGGACATCCTCCCACGTGGTCGTCGTGCCGCCTCGGTAGGTCTTGAGCGACTCGGCGCCCTCCTCGTAGCCGTACTCGATGTTCACGTAGGGCTTGTCGCGGAGCCGCCAGCGACGCACGGCTTCGCGGTTGTAGAGCGCCGTGTCATGCAGATGGATCTGGTCGGAGACGAAGTCGCAGGCGTCATCCACGACGGAGTTGTGCGCGTTGGAGCCCGCCACCGCGTCGTGCACGGTGACCAGATGGCGGTACGCATCGGCTTCTCGGATGAGACCGATGCGGTCCAGCGTGTAGTCATGGCTGCCCGTCTCGCGGTACAGGTTGTAGCTCTCCTTGCCGACATCCCACACCAGGTTCCCATACGCCTGATAACGGGCGACGACATAGCGCCAGAACAGGTCGTCTTCGCGCGACCGCCGTTGCGCCCACCGCACCTTCTTGTTCTGCACCTGGATCATCAGGTGGACGACGATCCCTTTCGCGTGCAGATACGCCATCATCCGGTCGAAATCGCGGAAGAACGCGACGTTCATGGCGGAGTGATCGGGCTCGTCGTTGGTTCCCCCGAAGGCGTAGAGTTTGGGAGGTCCGTAGACGTGCGGGTCGCCAGCGGTCGAGAACCCCGTGTGCGCGTAGACGTTCGTGATGATCTCGTTGAATCCACGACGGGCGATCAGATCGATGAGCGTCCGGCACGACTCGGGATCGACCTGGTGCAGGGCGAAGAGCCAGTCGCACTCGAACCCCAGCGGCACGAACGGCGTACCGTCCTCGAACCGGAACCGGTGCGGATGGTCGGGATCGATCCGCACGCGACCATGGACGCGCATGTGGGAGCCGGGAACACACTGCAGCGGCGTCAGTTCGATGCCGTCGAGCTGCGGGTCGTCCGAGCTCGTCATGCCCGTCCAGACACCGAGGAGCGTCGGCGTGAACCGGACCTTCCACGCCCCATCGCCGTCGTAGAACCCCGGCAGACTCGCGATGGTCGCGCCTGACTCGTGGACGAACGTGGCTTCGAGCCGAATGAAGAACGGGTTGGCGTGCGGTGTGTCGCTCTCGAGCGTGTAGTCGTGTGGGCAGTGCTGGGGAACAGGGAACTCCGCCATTGCGCGCCTCCTGTCCAGGGCGTCGGGAGTTACGGATGGGCCCGACACGTCGGTCGGGCCCAGTGCCGGGTAGCGCTGGTTACAGGTTGGCGAGTAAGTCGCGCAGCCAGTCGTGCGTCTCCTGCGAGCGGCGGTCGATGTCGGCGAGCTCGCTGCCGCCCAAGCATTCGATGTAGAAGGGCCCGTCGAAGCCCGCGTCGGCGAGCGATCCGAGAACGCTGCGGAAGTCCACGAGACCGCTGCCGGGCTGAATCCACACGTCGGGCTTGCCGTCGACGACGACGCAATCCTTGATGATGCAGGTCGTCACATGCTTCGCCACGTCGTGAACGTCGGGCTCCGGGCGCACCTCGCCGCGCGTGTAGTAGATGATGTTGCCGGGATCGTAGCAGATGGTGAACGCGGGGCTGCCGACGCGCTCGACTGCGCGCGCCAGATCGGCTCCGGTCAGTCCGATGCCGCCGTGAGGCTTGAGCTGGAGCTCGACGCCTTTCTTCTCAGCATACGGAGCCACGCGGCGCATCAGGTCGAAGTACCTGTCGAAGGTGTCGGGGCGCTCCGTTCCGCCGTTCATGAGATAGCGAATGCCCGCCGCGGCGGAGACGTCCACTAGCCGACGGAAAGCCTCCTCTGCCGCGCCGGCGTCGCCGCCGAGCTCGGGTCCACCGAGGAGCATGGAACCCTTGAGCCCGTGCTTGGTCAGCGACGCGGCGGCGCTGCGCACGTCCTCGTCCGTCGAATCGGCGCGCAGGACGATCCTGCCTTCATTGGCGTAGAGCGCGACGTCGCTGTAGCCCGTCGCCGCGATGGAAGCGCACGCCTGGTCGAACGAGAACGCGCCCCAAGGCCGGGTCGTCGCTCCGAGGGCCCATTTCATCTCCGAGCTCCTTCATGGCGTCTGCCATCCGACGCCGCCGAGGTCCACGTCACGCTTCGTCGGCGATAGTATCAGATAGCCTTCGCCGCCTGCCAGCGGCACGTTCGAGCGCGAACTCGCAGCGGCTTCGGCTGAGAACGCCCCAAACCGGCGTTCATCCGACAGGTAGGCGATCCCGATCCCACCCGGCCCGACGATGTCCGACAGGCGTCCGGCAAACGGACGCTTAGGAACCGCCACGAGGTTGATCCCCGGTTCCAACGCGATCCGGCTCGACTGCCACGGACGCCCGACGAATGCGATGTCCGCCGCCGCGCTCATTTCGACGAGGAATGCCGTCGAGCCGGTGATAGCGATGTTGTCCGGGAAGCCGGGCGGCGTCGAGCCGTCGATGCGGACGAAGCTGCCAGCCGACGCATTCCAGCGGATCAGGTGGTTCGCGCGCGGACCCAGCAGGGCGAGCACGTCCGAGGCGCGCATCGGTCTTCGGGGATCAGCCGGCACGCTGAGCGTGTTGATGCCCGCCACGAGGGCTCGCACGAACCGGAGCGGCTTCGATGTCGCGTTGCCTGGGTGGGTGCCCAGCGAGAGCTCCTCGGCGCTCGCGAATCCGTCCCCGTCGGGGTCCTGCGCCGCGACGGACGCGAACGCCGCCTGTGCCGTCAGACCGAAGTCCTCAGCCGCTGGATAGGTGCGTTCCCAGAGTTCGCCGAATGGGTTGCGCGGCGTTCCTCCTCCGGTCGTATGACAGACGTTGCACGCATCGCCGTTCATGCCCGGCTCGGACATGTCCGGCAGGCTGGGGAGGCGATCCGGTCTCCACGGGAAAGCCTGAGCAGTGCCAACGAAGCAAACAGCCGCCAAGACGACGAACCATCGCCGCGTGAGATCGCAGATATTCATCGCACCTCTTTACATCGGAGCCACATCGAAGCCGACAGTCACCAGTGATATCGATGTCACAGCGGCAAGCTGTGCCTCGCCAGTCGCGGCGTCCGCGCTCAGGCGGGTTTCTGCGCGAACGCGACCATGACGTGATTCGGTCAGCCGAGGGCCCGAACGTCGTCCGTGTCTCGTGCCAACCAACGGTCTTGGAGCACACTGCAGAATGCACTCGCCGGTAGACCTGACGCCCGTACCGGACTACCATTGCTGCCGCACGCTGGGTACCGTCCGATACCTCACACCGACCGAGCCCCATGCCCCAAGACCAATCCCGCGGTCCGTCCCGACGCCACGACCCCTACGCGGCGCTCCGCAACCGCAACTTCGCCCTCTATACGGCGGGAACCATGCTATCCGGCGTCGGGTTCGGCGCGCAGAGCCTGGCGATCGGCTTGGAGGTGTACCAGCGCACGAGCGACCCCTTCCTGCTGGGACTGACGGGCCTCGTTACCGCGATCCCGATGATCCTGCTGATCCTGCCAGCGGGGTACATCGCGGATGCCTTCGACCGTCGGGGCGTCATTATGCTCAGCGGCGCCGGGCTCGCAGTGGCTTCGCTGTGCCTCGCGTACATCTCCTACCGGCGCGGGTCGGTGGGCCTGATGTTCTTGGTGATGTTCGTCTCCGCAACCGCCGCTACGTTGGGACGCCCAGCTCGGACAGCGTTGCTGCCACTCCTCGTGCCTCGGGATATCTTCGAGAACTCCGTCGCGTGGAGGATGAGCCTCCAGCAGGTGTCCGGCGTGGTCGGGCCCGCGCTTGGGGGGTTCCTGGTCGCGTGGCACATCCCCTCTGCCTACGTCTTCTGTGCCGTCACCACCATGTGCCAGGTCGCAATCCTTCCATTGCTGCGGATCGAGCAGAAGCGCGAGAGGCGTCAGTCGGAGCCGCTCTCGACGTCCGTGATCCTCGCGGGGCTGCGGTTCGTCTGGAAGACGCGGCTCCTCTTCACGACGATGGCGCTCGACCTCTTCGCCGTTCTCTTGGGGGGAGCCGTGTACCTTCTGCCGGTGTTCGCGTTGGACATCCTCGGCGTCGGCGAGAAGGGGTTGGGCTGGCTGCGAGCGGCTCCCGCCGCTGGGGCCCTCGCGATGGCGCTCATCCTGGCGCATCTGCCGCCGATGAAGCGCGCCGGACGCAACCTGCTGCTCGCCGTCGCGGGATTCGGCGCGGCGACCATCGTCTTCGGGTTCTCGAAGTCGTTCTGGCTATCGATGGCGATGCTCTTCCTGACGGGGGCGTTCGACAACATCAGCGTCGTCGTTCGGCACACGCTGATGCAGCTTCTGACGCCCGACCCGATGCGCGGTCGCGTGTCCGCCGTGAGCGCGATCTTCATCGGCTCGTCGAACGAGCTCGGCGGGTTCGAATCCGGAATCGTCGCCAAGTGGACGACGCCGGTGGTCAGCGTCGTCTCCGGCGGCATCGGAACGCTCATCGTCGTCGCGGCGGCTGCGTGGGCATCCCCGCGATTGAGGCGGTTCGGCAGGCTGTCGGATGCCGATCCCGGTTCACTGGAACCGACAAACACGGCGGAACCGGCGACCGATGGCGCATAGTGTCGGTGGCAGCGCCAGGAGACCGCTGATGTCTGACCAGGTCGATGACCGAGACCCGACTCGTCGCTCTGTCGCCGACGTCCGCTCGGAGCTTGGGCTGACCGTTCAGGAGTTGGCACGCCTTGCAGGAATCCCGGAGAGGATTCTGCGGCTGATCGAACGACGGCACTACACGCCGTCACCCGAGCAGATCGACCGGCTATGCGCCGCGCTGGGAACCACGCGCGACGCGCTCGATCTCGGCGTTCCCGGGACGCGACCCGGGCTCTACGGAACGGGCGGCACGTTCATGTAGCGGACCGCTGGGCGAGTTGGTCGGCGAGCGCGGCGGCGATCTCGTCGCGGATCGTCCGGTATCCGCCCATCAGGTGTTCGCGCGTCGCGAATCCTGACGCGGCAGCCCGGTGCCCACCGCCGTTAAAGCACTGGCGCGCGATCTGCGCGACGTTCACATCCACGCGATCCGTGCGCAGACTGATTCCCACGTTCTGTCCGAAGACGTTCAGCAGGACGATCACCTGTCCACCCTCTTGGAGCTCGTCCGCCACGTCTGACGTGTCGCGCTTCACATAGGCGATCTTCATCGGCAGCGGCGTGTCGGTGAAGAGGCACGCCGTGTTGTGGGCGCACGCTACGGCGTCCTCGAACAGCGATTCGCCGCGCTTCCACTGCCCCTGCAGTTTCCAGAGGAACTCCTCCGGCGATGGCGTGAGGATCGCCGTCTCCAGACGGTCGTGAATCTGCTCCTTCAGGAGCCAGGAGATGCGGCGACCCGTCTCGCGGTCGTTGTTGATCCACAGGTCGCGGTCATGAGCGATGGCGACCCAGCGCATCAGCTTGGGTCCGACTCGCGTCGGCATACGGCGCTTGAGGTAGTCGAGCACGAGGTCCGACGAGCAGACGCTGCCCTCGAAATCCACGTGAGCTTCGTCGAATACGCTCAACTCCATGTGCGCGGTCGTCTCGTGGTGATCGAACAGCACACGATGGGTTTTGGGGTCGCGGGCCCACGGGGCATCGAGCTCTTCCTCGCTCAGCCCGATGTCGCACACGAACAGAGTGTCCGCCTTCGACTGGCGAAGCGCCGACTCGATGGCAGAGGCGCGACGCACGCCGTAGCTCAGGAACCGCACGCGGTTCGTTGGCAGGTTCAGCGCTTCGAGCAGGCAAAGCGCGCAGACGAAACCGTCCAGATCGTAGTGCGTCACGATGACGGCGTTCTCGATCCCTACGTCGTGCGTATGCGCCATGTGGCAAGGGTTTCCTTGGTCGAGCGATCCGTGCGATCATCGGGTGGGAACCGGCAGCCCTCGGCATGAACTCCCAATCTGATTCTAGCCGCCGCCCGTCCAGCGCGCAAGCCATGAAGGGCGCGGTCTGCGCCACGGGAGTATGGTTCCGACGATTCGCCAAGAACCCCTCCGGAGCATCTGCATGGTAACCTGGCTTCCGCGAACGCTCGGAACACTGGCATTGGCTCTCGTCTCAGCATCCTGCGCACGTCCGACAGCCATTCCAGCCCCACCAGCGCCCGTCGCCGTGTCGGATGTGTCTGCCGTATCGGAGCCCGCCGTCTCCTTCCATGGCGACAACGAGACCTGCGGCTCATGCCACAAGGACATCTACGACGCCTGGCTGAAGTCTCGCCACGCCCAATCGTGGACCAGCCAGACGTTTCGCAAGCTGTCCGAGAACTACTCGCGCGCGGAGTGTCTGCCGTGCCACGCGCCCGACCTGGTGCTGCGAACCGGGATCGGCGCTCGACCGGCGCTGCGGACGGACGTCCGCGATGCCGGCGTTTCCTGCATCGTCTGTCACCAGGACGCAACGGCAGAGGAATGGACGATGCACGGGCCCTACGAGGCAGACTCGCCCGGGCACGTGTCCGTCCGCAACGACTCGTTCCAGACGGCGGAGATATGCGCCTCGTGCCATGGTCAGGAGGAGGAGTTCGACCAGTACCACTCCTGGCAGACCAGCGAGTACGGTCAGTCGGCGTTTCCATGTCAAGCGTGTCACATGACTCCCGTCGAGAAGTCGCTGGCGGAAACCGCTCCGCTGCCCCCGGTCCGCTGGGTCGGCGACCATTCATTCCCCGGCGCGCACAACGACGAAGTCATCCGCAGCGCTGTCCGCTTGGAGGTCCTCGGAGACAGTTCCACTGCCACCGTACGTCTGACGAACGAGGCGGGTCACTTCTTCCCGGGGGGAGCCTACCGAGAGGCAGTCTTGGCGATCACCGATGGGCGTGTGCCATTGCACACGGTCGTCTTCAGCTTTGAGTCGGGGAACCGCCTCGCGTCCGGCGCCGTCTGGGAGCGCACGCTATCGACTCCATCCGACGGCAACCTGGAGGCGAGCGTCCGGTTCCGCCGAACGGTCGGCGACGACGATGGAACCGTCATCGCTGCCGCATCGCTCTCACGCTGAGTCGGAACTGGTCGCTCGATGGCACGCGACGGAATGTCCGTTGGCGACTGTCACCAACTGCTGGACACGGCTGGCGCACTCGGCGACGGCAATCGGACATCGCGGGTGGAAGGGGCATCCAGACGGAGGGTTCGCCGGGCTCGGCGGATCGCCCCGAAGCAGGATGCGATCGCGTCGCCTCGTCGGGTCCGGCACCGGCACGGCGGACAGCAAGGCTTGCGTGTAGGGGTGGAGCGGGTTCCCGTAGAGCTCGCCCTTGGCGGCAGATTCGACGATTCTGCCGAGGTACATCACCGCGACCCGATCCGCGATATGGCGCACGACGCTCAGATTGTGCGAGATGAACAGGTAGCTGAGCCCGAACTGCCCCTGCAAGTCGTGCAGCAGGTTGATCACCTGAGCCTGCACGGACACATCCAGAGCCGATACCGGCTCGTCGGCGACGATCATGTCCGGTTCGACCGCCAGCGCGCGAGCGATCACGATGCGTTGACGCTGCCCGCCGCTGAACTCGTGCGGATACCTCAGCGCATGACGGGGATCGAGACCGACGACCTCAAGCAGATGGAGAACGCGCGAACCGATCTCAGCCTTGGGAACCAGCTTGTGGATACGGATCGGCTCCCCGATGATCCCGCCGACCGTCATGCGCGGGTTCAGCGACCCATAGGGGTCCTGGAACACCATCTGGACGCGCCGCCGAAGCACTCGAAGGTCTGACTTCGGCAGCTCGAAGATCGAGACGCGCTCGCCGCCATCCGAGACGATGCGCGCGTCGCCGCTGGTGGGTTCCACCAATCGCAGCAGCGTCCTGCCTGCGGTCGTCTTGCCGCAGCCGCTTTCGCCGACGAGTCCGAGCGTCTCGCCTCGACCCACCTCGAACGAGACGCCATCGACGGCTCGCACGACGCCTCGACGCTCGCCCCGCGAGCGCCGGATCGGGTAGTGCTTGATGAGGTCACGGACTTCCAAGAGGGCTGGCATCGCCTACCTACCGGCAGCCGAATCGAGAGCGGATGGTCAGAACCGCACTCCGAGTGACACGCGGTGGCTGCCGCCGAGATCACCGCCAGTGAACGCATAGTCCACACGGAACGACTCGCCGCCGACGAACCCGAGCTGCAGTCCCGCTCCGGCGGTCACATCGCGGAGCGTCTCAGCGGACGACTTGCGTTCCTGCAAGCCCGCTCGCAGGGCGAGCGCCTCGCCGAGCGCCCATTCCGCGCCATAGTGCATCTCGAACTCCTGGCGGGAATCCGTCTCCGCGCTGATCGTGACGACGGAGCCGCCCGGAGCGCTCTGCGACACGGCGGCGGCGATCTTCGCGTTCTGGAGGATCGTGTCCTTGTGGGACGCCGCTCCCTGACGCGGAACCGTGTTCCAGTAGATGTTCGTGCGGAAGAAATCCTGTCCGTTGACCGCCGCGCGGAAGCGCGTGCCGTCCCCGGCTCTCCATACGCCGAGGAACCCCACGTCTCCGCCGACACCCAAGCCGTTCGTGCCTGTGGGAACGCCGGACGAGATGAACAGGAGCTTGCCTGAGGCTCCGGCGTAGACGACGCCGCGCGGAGCATTGCCGCCTGTTTCCAGGATCTGCTTACCCCAGCCGATCCCGACTGCGTTGCTCGCGATCGATGCCGTGCCGCTTTTCAACGGGCGGTTGACCGAGCTCACCGGGCTGGTCGGGTCCTTGACCGTCGTCAGGATAATGTCGCCCACGCCAACGCGCAGCAGCGAGGCGCTCCATACCGAGTCGCCGAACGGTCGAGCGACAGCGAGATAGTCGTAGCTGTCCAGCCCGAACAACGTCGAGTGCATGAACGACGCGTCGGAGCGTTTCAGTTGTCCGAGTCCCGCCGGGTTCCAGTAGGCGGCGGTCGCATCGGTCGCCAGAGCCGCATAGCCGCCGCCCATTGCCAGCGCACGAGCCCCGACGCCCATCGTGAGGAACTCGCCGGCAAACGCCGTCTCTCCACGCGCGCGCCCAGCCAGGGCGCCGATGGCGAGCAGACAGACAGCGGCGATCCGCCGCCATGTAGCTCGACTGCGATTCCGAGGCAACTCGCGATGCCAGTCCACGCTGTCCCTACTTCATCTTGAGGAGCTTGATGATCTCCGTGTGCGACTTGCCGCGCGCCTTCATGCGCACCTGCGCATAGTAGACGCCGTTGGCAACCTCTGCCCCATCCGAATCGCGCCCATCCCAGCGGATCCGTACGAAGCCGGCAGACGGCGGATGCGACAGGTCGCGAACAACTCGCCCGGCGAGCGAGTAGACGCGCACGGTGAGTTCGTCGATCTCGCCGGTTGCCTCGATCGCCAGATCGGTGTGGGTGCGAAACGGGTTCGGGTAGTTCAGCGCGCTGCGCAGCTCAGACGATGCGGCGACCCGGAACGGCGTCTGGCTCGTCGCCTCTCGACCGTCCAGATCGCGGCAGACGATGCGCAGCACGTAGTCGCCGGGCTCCAAGTCGGGCGTGTAGTCAACCATCACCTGCCCGCTTCCCGGCGCGGCGAGAACGCGCGTCTGGTCCGGCGGCGCAGGCATAAACTCGCTTCCGTCGTGGCTCAGCGTCAGCGCGAGGTCGGTCAGGGCGATCCCGCTGTCGTCAGACGCGACCACGTGGAACCGAGGCTCCGGGGGAACCGGGTCGCCCGCCGCGAAGTCCTGACCCGTCACACTGACGGCGATGGTCGGCGCCGATACGTCTTGGCTCGTGAAGACGGCGAACGCCCCGAGTGACGGAGTCGTCGCCCGTACTGCCCCCGTCTCCTTCGACGTGATGCGGATGACGTCGCCTGCCTCGTAGGGGATCGATCCCGCCAGCAGCGCCATGCGCAGACCCGTCGTGGCGTCGAAGAACACCTCGCCCGTCTTGCCGCGCCGTGGCTGCCCGCCGCTCATCAGCGCACCGGTCGCGGATCGCACCTCGTACTCCGAATCGGTGACGAAGAACACGATCCAAGGGTCTGAACCAGCAAGCGCGTTCCCGGCGTTCGGATCGACCGACAGCGACTGCACCACGCCGTTGCCGATGGAGCCCTCGAAGATGGATCGCGCGACCATTTGACTAGAGCCGTCCGGCGCTGGAGCCGTCTGCAGTTTCACCACATCGCCGAATCTGCGCGGACGCTGCTCGAATGTCAGCACCAACGCTGGGAACTCGGCGAGCTCGGCTGGGATCGGCGCCGTCGTCGAGTTCAGAACGGCGACCGACTGCGCGACGCGCGCGAGCGCCTCGGAGCCGGAGCGGTGGTAGAGGTCGTAGACCATGGGCCCTCGGAAGAGCGCGACCCAATCGCCCTCCCGAACGCGAGTGCCGTCCAGCACGATCGCCGGCGGAGGACCCGCTGATACGCCCGACGATTGGATCGCAAGCCGCATCGCGACGCGAGGCGTCTGGTCCGCCTCACGCATGAGAGCCGAGTCCTCGACCCGACGCCAGCGCTCCTGATCTGGCAGCCATCGGTAGATGGCGGCTGTCGCCAGCGCCGATCTCGTCGCTTCCGCCAGAAGCTGGCGGTCCTGTTCCGTCCACTCCTCTTCGGGCGTCTCCGCGAGCCCGATCCGCTCGATGATGCTGCGTCGGAACGCGGACAGGTCGAAGTGCAGTTCCAGACGCGCTCGTGACGACAGCTCTTCGCCGTCAGCGCTCGCGCGGTATGCATGGGAACCGGAGACCGGAGGCAGAGCTGTCAGAAGGCGCTGCCCGGTCGGCGCAGCCGTCATTCCTGTGATTGACACGACCTTCGGCTGTGGGAATGCATCAGACGGCAGATCGATGCGGAACGCATCGTCGAGGCTCGCCAGGGACATGCTGCTGTCGCCCGCGAGTCGCGAGTTCACCTCGATGAGCCTCGAGCTGATGTTGTTCGACGTGTCGCGCTCACCGGAGGCGCGGTTGGCGACGTCGGGCGGATTTACCCAGGCGAAGATGAGATGGTTTCCTGTGTCGAGAGTAGCCGCCAACCTGGCATGCGCTGTCCAGCGCGTGTTGAGCGGCGCCTGCGACGTGCGCAGACGTGTCACAGGGTCGGGGGGAGGACCGAGAGGATCGCCTTTGCGCCATGACGTAGGAAAGATCGTCGCGACGCCTATCCGACGGGCATCGCCGTCTGGTTGTCCATCGCGGTCGGTGTCCGGGTTGCCCAAGTAGAAAGCCACCGGAAGCGGGACGTCCGTGGAGATGTCGTTCAAGTTCTCGATGTTGACCGTGACTGCCCACCCCAGCGACGGATCGAGCACGTACCCGATCAGCGGCTCACGTCGCTCTTCCGACGGCAGCACGCGCCAGTCGGGTATCTCAACGGGCGTATAGCGGACGATATCGGTCGATGTCGAGTGACCATCGGTGTCGGCGATGTGCAGGATGTAGTCGAACGACTCGCCCGGCTCGGGTTTCGGTATCTTCACTGCGAGGGCGTACCAGCCATTGCCGCGCGACGTGTCGCGTAGGAGAGGCGTCATCGTCCACCCCCGCCCACCGCGGCTGTACCACTCGACTTCGACGGAACCGACCTCTCGGTCGTCGACGACGCGGAGCGCCAAACGGATCGCGCCGCTCTCCACACCGATATCGACCTGCTCGATGACGGGCTCCGACACGGCGAACGTCGAGCCCCCGACGGCAAGGGACGTGGCAGACTCGGCGTAGTATTCCACCTGCGCCTTGCCTGGCAGCGCATCCAGGGGAACCGTCAGGACCACCTCCGCGAACGCGCCTCGCGTAACGGTGCCCTCCGCCGCGACTTCGATGGGCTCCCCGGTCACTTGGCGCGTGAACCGCGACGTGACGACGAGCCTACCATCGAAGTCCGTGATCGGTGAGTAGGACCGGGAGTCGGTCGCGCTGTCGTAGGTGGATCGCAGAATGTTGCCGGCTGCGATTCGCAGCTTCCCTCCTGGTTGTACAGACCGCTCGGCGATGGCGGGCTGGATGTCGTAGTCCGCCAGGTGCAGTCGCGTCGCTGGGTCCCCGAAGAGCGTGTATTGCTGCATCGTCTCCAGATGCGACAGCCCCTGCTCGACGAGCAGACGGCTCTTGGATGTCGTGGCGATCTCTCCGAGTGAGCGCGCGTTCCGCTTGAAGATGTCATCGAAGACGATGCGGTTCAGAGCATCGTTGCCGCTGCCGAACGTCAGGCGCGTTGCCGAGACCATGGCGATGATGCCGCCTTGGGGCAGCCGCAGCAGGCTCTCCGCTAGGCTGGGTTCCGCTGGCGCGTCGAAGTAGCCGTTGTAGCAGCTCAAAACGAACATCAAAGAGATGCGGTCCGTCGGGCGAAGGGTCTGGACGGCTGGATTGTCGAAGATGATCTCGTGCGCCCAGACCTGTCTGCCTCCGTGCCCCGCATACTGCGAGATGATGGCTCCATCGCTGAGGCTGTCGACGATCCGCTCCCTGGCGACTTGGGCGGCTCGCCTGCCCTTGAACTTGTCGGGGATGGACTTCACTTCGTCGATGATGTCTTCGAGGAAGACCTTCACTGTCTCATAGCCCAGCAGCGTGTGGTTTTGGCTGATGTCCGACAGACTCTGTCGGAAGATGAAATCACCCGAGTTCGTCGTGTCGTCGTCCGCCACGGACAGGATGCGCCGACGCCAAGAGCCGTTCGGCGGCGCGCTCTCGTAGCGGATGATCTTGTCGACGACGGCGTTCGCCTGGTCCACCGCCTCCACCGGCAGTCGGCCGATGAAGAAATCCGGCAGCGGGTCGATTCCGCTCACGGTGGAGTACCAGTGATCCGCCGCGCTCTGCCCGAACAGCGACCAGACGTAGTGGGGTGGAACGAAGCCCATGCGTTCCGGCGCCTCCGGATAGCGTTGAGCATCCGTCCCGTAGACGTCCCAAGTACCGTCCGCGAGGATGGTCACGTACGCCAACGCCGGAGCCTGCCAGTTCACGAATGCGTAGGTGAGGAAGTCCTTGATCGCGCGGTCACTGACCATCCCATGCCCGAACTCGTCATAGATGTCCGTGATGTCTATCTTAAGTGCGCGATGCCCTCCGCCGCCCCGACTGCTGCGCCAATCGACGAGTTTCTGCGCCGCATCGACGAACCGTGGGTGGTAGATGACGACATAGTCTGCGCCGAGACCGGGATCCCGCAGATTCGCTGGCGTGTCGAGCTCGATGATATCGGGCTCCAAGACGCCCTTCGCCGACACCGCCACGTACTGGGTGTCGTGGGTATCCATTGCTTGGAACCGAGCTGCGTACATGACACTTGGCGACGTCTCGCGCTCGTTCCGCCGCCGCTGGATGGCGTTCAGCCGCTGTCGCATCTCGAGCGAGACCGCCTGCCGCTCCACTTCGACGTTGCGAAGCCGTGTGATGAGCGCCTGCCCGTTGTGTTCGTAGACGGCGATGCCGTTGTCGAGAAAGTCGGTGACCGCGTATTCGAGCGTGTTGCGCCGGCGCGTTTCCCACGGCTTGTCCGACACCGGCGAGGCGAAGTAGAGCTCGTCCGTCACCGCACGGAAGAGCCGCGTGTACTCGATGTCCATCGAGTTGACATAGAAGTGATATGGATAGTTGTCCAGGTCGTCGTCGTCGTTGGCATCGACGCGCATCAGGCGTATCGTGTTGTCGCCCTGGACGGCATCCACGAGCGCGTCCGGCTGCAGGTATCTTCCGATGCGCCGTTCGTCCTGCTTCGCCCATCCCGTCACACGGGCGATCTTCGCCTCGTTCACCGTCACGAGCGCGTCGTGGTTCACGGGCGTTCCGCCTTGAAGCAGCAGATCGACGCGGGGCGCGTCGAAGGTCTTGGCGACATCATAGAGAGCGAAGGGCTCAGTCGCCTCGCTTCGATCCTCGCCGTTCTTGACGCCGAACCAATACCAGTGATCGCGCGCCTCGAACCAGGCGTGCGGGTCGTTGGGAACGATTTCCTCGGGCGTCACGTGCTGGAGGATGGAGTGGAGCTTGTTCTGCTCGAAATGGATCTTCGACCGGAACGACGGGATGAGGCTCGCGATCGGGTTCCGTGGCGCGCCCTCAGCCTCCCCAACCCGCAAGCCGCGCGAGGTTCCGACGCTGAGACGGTACACGTCGTACTTGGACCACGGGCTCGCCGGACGAACGGCCAGGAAGTCGATGCTATCGCCTTCGTCGAGCCGTCCGTCCGCGTCGCCGCTGATGTAGATCGGAATCTCCTTGCCGCCGCGCGTCATCCGCAGGTTGTGGGGAACCACCCCCTTTAGATCAAACCCGTATGCCGCGAGCGCCTTCCCAGTCACGCGATAGATGCCGGCTCGCGAGACGAACAGCTTCACCGCCGCGCCCGTCTCGACTGCTGGGCTGGTCGCAACGCGCGCTGGAGTCGCACGCCACGCCTTCGCGGCGTCGTTGTTCACCAGCAACCGAGCGAAGTAGTCGTCGAAGTCAGGAGAGTCGCTGACACGACTACGGACGGTGTCCGAGCCGCTTGATTGTCCGAAATCGACGCGGACGGTCATGCGCGGGAAGTAGCGCAGTCTGCCGGTGGACGCCTCGTATTGCACGGGTCGAACCTCGACCTGCACGACACGGCGGTCGCGCATCGTCCCGTCCAGAACCATGGCAGCCAGCGATGCGGGCGCGTACCCGGCGCGTCCGTAGACAGCCCGATCCTCTCGGTACGACGGCTCGACTCGTTGGATGCCGTCACGCTCGGAGACCACCCGAAGCTCTGGTACGGGTCCGATCCGGCGGACGCCCAAGTCCTGGGGTGGGCCCGGAGTGACGCGAACGCTCACGGCGGCTCCGGGAGGAGCGCCGACCATGATCCGACCGACGGGAAGCTCTGGCTCACCGGCTTTCCCGGACGGCTGCCCATCGCGGAAGCCAACCGACGCGTAGGCGTCGCCCGCCGGATGGGATGACAGAACCGGCTGCGGCGTTACCCACTCCACCGTCACGCCGGAGCGGTCGGATGCCGTCGTGTGAATCAGTTCGACTTGGGGAAGGGCGTCGTCGCTTGGGGGGCTCTGAGCGCGCGTCGCGGTTCTGGCTGTCGCCGTCGCAAGGATCGCGCACAGGGCGAGCAGTACAGACGCGATCCTACGTGAACGGAACATGGCAGTCCTTGTGCGGGTCGCTTCGTTCTGACGAAGCGGCTTGGCGACGGGAATATACGGTCAGCGCACTGTCGCGTCAAGAACGTCGCCGGTCAGGTGAGCGTTGACAGCGCCTCCCGGTGCAGCGCCAGCACGCGATCCGCCGTGTCCGTCGGGGCTTCGTGCTCGCCCAGGTCGAGCCAGCGGATCCGCCGATCCGACCGGAACCAGGTGAGTTGGCGCTTCGCGTACTGATGCGTATTCCGCTTCAGCAGTTCGACCGCCTTGTCGTGCGTGATCCGCCCATCGAGGGAGTCCCAGAGCTCTCGGTAGCCGAACCCCTGGAACGCTCGCAAACCCCGTGGATATCGTTCCCGCAGCGCTCGCACTTCGTCGACCAATCCTCCGGCGACCATCTGCCGCACGCGTTCGTTGGCTCGGTGGTTCAGCTCGGGTCGGGGTCGCCGCAGCCCAACGGCGACGCACCGGTATCGGGGCTCGCCGTCCCACTGGGACCGTAGCTCCGAGATCGGCGTGCCGGTCAGTTCATAGACCTCCAGAGCGCGAACGATGCGCATCCGGTCGTTTCGGTGGATCCGGGCGGCGGCTTCGGGATCGAGCTCGGTCAACCGTTGGTGGAGGTGCTCGCTGCCCTGCTCGTCGGCTTCCGCGTTCAGCCGGGCGCGTATCTCGGCATCGGCGGACGGGCCCTCGAACAGCCCGTCCATCAGGGCCCTGAAATACAGCCCAGCCCCGCCGACGAGGATCGCAGCCTTGCCCCGCGACCGGATATCGGAGATCGCCACATCGGCTCGGTGCTGGAAGTTGGACGCCGAGAAGGGCTCATCGGGGCGCACACAGTCGATGACATGGTGCGCGACGCGGCTCTGTTCATCGGGGGTCGGTTTCGCCGTTCCGATGTCCATCTCACGATAGACCTGGCGTGAATCGACCGACACGATCTCGCCCGCCAGCGCTTCCGCGACGAAGATGCCTACGGCGGTCTTGCCCACCGCGGTCGGTCCGAGGATCGCCAGCAGGAGCGAGCCCTGGTCGGACATAACGCCGATCCGTCAACCCGATGAACGGGCGAACCGGATGCTGAACGGAACCGGTTGCCCTGAAAAGGCGAGGTGGAGCTCGTAGACCGGAGGTCGCCACTCATAGGAGTACTTGGAGCCCGCAGCGGCGACGGAGACGGGCACCCGGTTCTCTGGAACGTGGAACGAGAGCGTCCCGCGCCCCTTCTTGAGCGCCTGGCACACGCCCAGCAGTGTCTCGCTGCGCTCGTCCCACCCGAGCGTCTGTAACTCGACCTTGCCCTGGGACACGTGGAAGTCGGTTGCCAACAGGCAGGGGGCTTCCGTCTCCTCACGGAGCACGAACAGCTTCGCCGACCGTGGAGGAAGCGCCTGAACCGAGAACGTGCGCTGATAGGAGCCGAAGAACTGTCCGTCCCAGAACTCGTACGCCAAGTAGTTCTTCGACTTGTTCAGGTTCAGATCGCTGAACTGCACATCGACATCCTCGAAAACGTCGGACAGGTTGAGCAGCGCCAGCACCTCCCACGACCCGAACGACGCCTCGACCGACTGCGTCCATCCGTAGGTGTGCACGCCCTCCTGGAGCGGCACGGGTCGCGCCATCATCCCCATCAGCGGGAAACACTTGGCGAGAAGGTCGCTCTCATCGGCTTCGAGCGTCGCCAGATCGTCCGCGAACGACAGATGACCTCCGGACAGGATGCCGAGCGTCATCAGAAGCTGGCTCTCGTTCCGCGGTCTGCCTTCGATAAAGCGCAGGGGGCCCAGCTCCATATCCCACCAGTAGCCCTGCGTGTACCACTTCGCCGCGTAGGCGCGCAGGAACTCGCGCAGTCCCCACTGACCTTCCCAGAGAGCCGCTCTACCCTCGTAGTAGAGGTCGAGACCCGCGCTGCTGTGGTGCGATCCACCCAGGATGACTCCTTGGGGCATGTCCGCCAGTCCGAGACGGCCCGCCGGAGCTACTTCGTCCTTGACGTCGAGAAGCAGCTCGCACGCAGCGCGAAGGATCTGCATCCGCGTCAGGCTTCGTCCATGCCATCGGAACCGGGAGACATCGTCAGCCGCCAGATCGCGGAACGGGAAGAGCGACGTGTGGAGCGTGTCGAAGCCCCAGTCGCGATAGACGACCGACAGGCGCTTCCTGAGATAGTCGCGCGTCAGCGGATGCGTCGGATCGAGCGCGACGCAGTTGGTCGATGCCCCGGACGAGAAGGTCGCCGGTTGACTGTTCCGAAGTTGGAGAACCGCAGGCTTGAACGCCGGCTCCACCTCGCCGTCGATCAGGAACGTGTGCAGGTCAGCGCCGATGCCCAGCCCTTGCCCGTGAGCCGCCTCCACGACGGGTCGAACGCCATCCGGGAAGTTGCGCGTCAGCTCTTTCTGCCCGCCGGCACTCCAGTCGCCCATCAAGCGCAGATGCCGCAAACCTCCGTCTCCGATGACGAACGCGCCCCCGTGCCTGCCCAGCCACGTCAGCACGGAATGGACGCGCTCTGCGGCGGGCGGCGAGCCCTCGCCAACCCGAACCGTGTTCGTGACGGCTGGTGGCTCGGTGATCGGCTCGCCCAAGCGGTCGCTGACGACGGCAGCATAGTGGCGCTGCGCTTCGGCTGCAGGCGTGCTCACGTTGATGTAGAGCGGCTCCGACGACAGTTCGGAACCCGGTTCGCAGACGGCTCCATCGCACGTCTGGAACACGCTCCATGTCCCGATTCCGTGCTGAGAACGGTCCTCCTCGGAAGTGCTCTCGTAGCCGACGGTGGCTCCGCTCCACCAACGCTCTGCCGCGAGAAACCCGAACGCAATCGAGCGCTGCGTTCTGGGGTGCAGAACGATACCGTCTGAGATGTATTCCGTCGAAAGGGAGTCTGGATAGACGACGCCGTCGCGGATGGTCTGGAACCCTCGGGCGACGTGCCCCGACCCATTCAGGTAGACCAGGCACTCAGGGGGTTCGCTGCCGAGGTAGAGACCACCAACGGGCTTGCCGTCGGCTCTCGGCACTTCCACGATCGCGAGCCGGTCCACCGACACCGGTCGGTCGCCCTCGCTGCATACCCGCACGGAGACGATTGCGAACGGCAGGTCGGAGTAGACGTTCAGAACCACTTCGGTTCGGAGGGAGTCGCCCTGCACCGCGTGCGAGAAGACGACTTCGGCTCCGTCGCCGAACCGGTCAGACGTCGCTTCGGCGGCGTGGAAGCTCCGAAGGCACGCGTCGGACGTCGCTCGCACCTTGCCGTCGGTCTGCCTCCACTTCGCGCAGACGCCGCGAATGAGTTCGAAGCCGCTCGAGTCGGCGTAGCTCCACAAGCCCGTCAGCAGGTCGTAGGACACCTGAAGGTCGCTGTTCCGCACTGTGACGGACGAGCCCCGCCGCATGACGGAAACGCTCCCAAAGCCGCTGCCCATGAGGGGTCTCTCTCCGGAAGTCTAATAACTGGGATCGCTGGGGGTTCAGGTCGGACGCGCGGGAACCACTCAGGCTGTGCCATTCCTGGTTGCCGGATCGAGTGGACCAACCCGCGCCCTTTCGCACGCTCGTGAGTAGGCAGGCAGTCAGCGCTCAGCCTGGGCATCGCTACGAGGCTGAGAAGAACGCGAAGCGCGGCGCAGAAAATCGGTGAGCCGGAACAACCATGTCGGCACGGCGTTCCATGTCATGGGCGCATGTGATGGAGATCGAATGGCGGAGAGGGAGGGATTCGAACCCTCGAAGGGGTTTCCCCCTTAGTGGTTTTCGAGACCACCCGATTCAGCCGCTCTCGCACCTCTCCGCTTGAAGCCTTCGACCCCGAAAAAACGCCCGCAACAGCTCGCGGCATTCATCTTCGCAGCAGCCGCCAACCGCTGCAACCGTACGTCCGCACCGACCATCGGACAACAGCTCGTACCGCGAGTGCACCGCTCCGGCCTGCGGCTCGGGCACGCCGTAGACGACACGCGATACGCGCGCCTGCCAGATCGCGCCCGCGCACATGGCGCACGGTTCGACCGTCACGTAGAGCGTAGAACCCTCAAGGTTCCACCGCCCCAGCGCGAGTCCGGCTTGCCGGAGCGCCACGATCTCGGCATGCGCCGTCGGATCCCGATCCGACTCCCGACGGTTCCAGCCCTCGCCGACGAGGCGACCGCTCACCACAATCACGGCGCCCACCGGCACATCGTCCGTCGTTCGCCGCGCGGCTTCGATGGCGAGGCGCATCCACGCCGAGTCCTGTTCGGTGGGATAAAACACTCTCGCCTCCAAGACCGTGTGCCCACGCCTTCTGGCGAGCTCCCTGATATTCTGTCGCGGAATCATCGCGCGTTCAAGTCAGATTCCGACGGCGTGCGCCGACGCGCCGACGGTGGCATGCTCCGGACACCCCGCGGAGGACTGAATGACCTACGGCGCCGACGTCTGCCAAGACCTTCGCCGCGCGACCCGACTCGAATGGCTGGAGCCCAACGGGATCGGGGGTTTCGCCTCGGGAACCGTGTCCGGCATCGCGACACGCCGCTACCACGCGTTGCTCGTCGCATCGCTGCGTCCACCCACAGACCGAACCGTGACACTGGCGGCTTTGGACGAAACGCTGCACAGCGCCGACGGTGCGTCGTGGTCGCTAGCGTCGCACGCGTACCCAGGCGCCGTTCACCCGCATGGGTACCGGCACATCGTTCGGTTCGACGCATATCCCTATCCGACGTGGCACTTCGCGCTGCCGGACGGCACGCGGATCGAGAAGTCGGTCGCATCGATCCACGGCAGGAACCTGGTCGTCGTCGTCTACCGACTGCTCGAAGGCGCAGGCGGGGTTTTCGAGGCGCGACCTCACCTGGCATGGCGCGACTATCACGCCCTCCAGCGCGAGGACGCGACGCTCTCGCGCCCGTTGGACGCCGCCGCCGACCTCGTCACGTACCGCCCGCCCGCCCGATACCCGCCGCTCGCCATGCGTCATTCAGGAGCAGCGGTGTCGCACGACTCGTGGTGGGTCCGACAGAAGCGCTACGCTGTCGAAGCCGATGAGCGGGGTCTCGACCACCTCGAAGATCATTGGAGCCCGGGCTCCTTCATCGGTCGCCTGACTCCCGACTGCCCGTCTTTCTGGGTCGTCGCCGGCGTTGGGTGCGATCTCAGCGGAGACGGTGACACTCTTCTGGCATCGGAACGCCAACGCCGTGAGTCGGCTTCGCGTCCCATCGTCGTCGCCGACTGGGTATCGCCCCCCGCCGCCGACTTCCTGCGGGAGTCCGTGCGCCGAGGCGGAGACTACATCGTCCGCCGGGGAGATTCGCAGTGGACGATACTCGCCGGCTACCCATGGTTCACCGACTGGGGCAGGGACACGATGATCGCGCTGCCCGGTCTGACAATCGCCCGAGGCGAGGCATGGCTCGCCCGCGAAGTGCTCGACGCCTTCGCCTCCTATTGCGACGGCGGGATGATCCCGAACCGGTTCCCCGACACCGGCGAGACCCCTTCCTACAACACCGCCGATGCCACGCTCTGGTTTGTCGAGGCGATCCGCCGCTACGCGGTTGACGTGCCAGACGATCCGGTCGTCCGAGATTCGTGGTACCCGACTCTGAAGTCGATATTGGAGGCGCATCGGTTCGGAACGCGGTATGGGATCGCCGTCGACGACGACGGTCTGCTCCATGCCGGCGTCCCCGGATCGCAGCTCACCTGGATGGACGCCAAGATCGGCGATTGGGTGGCAACGCCGCGCGTCGGCAAGCCGGTCGAGATCAACGCGTTGTGGCACAGCGCGTTGAGAACCGTGGAGCGCCTGGCGCGAACCTACGGCGACGATTCCTACGCGGACATGTGCGCCGAAGACGCCGACCGAGCCCGCGCCGCGTTCCGAGCGCGGTTCCCCAATCCCAGAAGCGGCGCGCTCTACGACGTGATCGACGGTCCGGACGGCGACGACCCCACACTGCGACCCAATCAGGTGATCGCGATCAGCCTGCACTATCGGTGTCTGGATCGAGCCGACGAGCAGCGGGTCATGCGGCGCGTTACGGACGCGCTGCACACGCCGTTCGGGCTTCGTACCCTTCCGCCGAACCATCCTGGCTACGCTGCCACTTACGACGGCGACGCGCGACGACGCGACTCGATCTACCATCAGGGCCCGGTGTGGAGTTGGCTCTGGGGTCCCTACGTGACGGCGTACCGCAACGCCTTCGGCGACGGACACGCGTTCCGGGCCCAACTCGCCGACTGGCTGAACCGTCTGGCGCTGGATCGAGACGCTCCCGGTATCGGCGGCGTCGCCGAGCTGTACGATGGTCATGAGCCCCACCGGGCACGCGGCTGTCCGTGGCAGGCTTGGAGCCTTGCCGAGGTCTTGCGCGCGGCTTGGGACGCTGGCGCCTATCAACCGTCGCCGAAGCATGGCGGCGAATGCTGAGCCATTTCGACGTGAGCGCTTCTTCGCCACCCCATCCTCCCGGTCTGCGGGCGTACATCACCGGCGCAGCGCTCTGCGCGTTCGTCGGCGTCGGCACGGCGACGAACATGATGGTCATTCACGGTTCGTACATGGCGATCGACTTCAGCGCCGCCGCCGCCGTGTTCCTGTTCTTCGTGTGGACCGCCGGCGTCAATCCGCTGCTGGGTCGGGTTCGCCGCCAGTGGGCTTACGGGCGCGACGAACTGCGCGTCATGTACGTCATGATGCTGGTCGCCTGCGCGATCCCGACGATGGGCGTCGTGGCGCAGCTTCTGCCGATCATCACGTCGCCGTTCTACTTCGCCACGGCGGAGAACAGCTGGGCGGAGATGATCCAGCCGCACATCCCATCGTGGTTGGTTCCCGAGGGAACCAAGACGATCCGCGATTTCTACGAAGGCTTCTCCGGCATGGAACACGAGGTTCCATGGGGAGCCTGGGCTCGCCCGCTCTTGGCTTGGGGAACCTTCCTCGCCGCGCTGTACGTCGTGTCGATCTCGCTCATGGTGATCCTGCGCCGGCAGTGGATGGAACACGAAAGGCTCGTGTATCCGTTGGCGCAGCTCCCGATGGAGATGTCGGGGTCCGATGACGGCAAGGGCTACGCGGCGATCTACCGACAGACGGCGATGTGGGTCGGCTTCGGAATCGCGTTTGGGCTTGGCAGCCTGACAGGCATTCACCACTACATGCCGACAGTTCCGTACCTCGAACCGGAGATCGGGTTCCCGATCTTCCGCAACGTCGAGTATCTCCGTTTCCGCGTCTCGATGCCGCTCATGGGCTTCTTCTACTTGGTGCATCTCGACGTCGCGTTCAGCATGTGGTTCTTCAACCTGCTGAGCCTCGCCGTACGAGGTCTGATGAAGGTCTACAACCTGCGGCTGACGGAGAACCTCGGCATCTACGGGTCGCGTTCACCGGTGTTCGCCCACCAGGGCATGGGAGCCATCACCGTCCTGGTCTTGGGCGGGCTGTGGTCGGCGCGGCGACATCTGGCGGATGTGTTGCGCAAGGCGCTGCGCAGCGGGACGGACGTTGGCGATTCCGGCGAGATCATGTCGTACCGAGCCGCGATCGTCTGTATCGTCGTCGGAACTCTCTACATGGTGGGTTGGCTCGCGGCGACCGGAATGCCGCTGTGGGTTACGCTGACGTTCCTCGGCGCGGCGATGGCGCTCTTCCTGGGTCTGACGCGCATCGTCGCCGAGAGCGGGATGGCGGAGGCGGTCGCATCCACCATCGGATCGTCGTTCGTCATCTCGGGATTCGGGTCGCGCGCCATCGGGCCCCGAGGCCTCGTGTCGCTTGCGCTCACGTACGTATGGGGAGCCGACATCCGCACCTTCGTCATGGCGTCCACGGCGAACGGGCTCCGCATCGTCGAAGGCGTGTCCGGCGGACGACGGCGGGTCTTCTGGGGCATCGTCGCCGCCATTGTCGTCGCGTTCGTGTCGTCGGTCGTGACGTACCTGCCTCTGGCGTATCAGCATGGCGGCTTGAACGGCAACGACTGGTTCTTCGGAGGCGGGGCAGTGGCTCCGTACGAGTTCGTTATCGGCAAGCTGCTCAACCCGGAGCCGCCCAACATGGCGGGATGGGCGCTCAAGGGAGTCGGGGCGGCAGGCATGCTGCTTCTGATGGGGCTCCGCACACGGTTCCTGTGGTTCCCGTTCCATCCCATCGGCTTCGCCATCGGACCGATCTGGATGATGGACCACCTCTGGTTCACCGTGTTCGTGGCGTGGCTGGCGAAGTGGAGCCTACTGCGCATCGGCGGCATCCGCCTCTACCGCCGGGGCAGACCCATCTTTCTGGGGTTCATCCTGGGGCAGTTCGTCTGCAATGGGACGTGGCTCGTGATCGACTTCCTAACCGGCACTCAGGGGAACCGGATCTTCTGGATCTGAGTGTCCTGCTCTTGCCTGCGACGGCGCGATCCCCTGCTTGACCGGTTCCGCCGCCCATGCTAGACTGAGCCTGTTCGAGCTCCGCCACCCAACCGCTCAAGAGAGCACCATGAGCAACGAAGGCGCGCTGAGGCACGAGATCTGCGAGGTCGGTCGTCGTGTCTATGCGAAGGGATATGTCGCGTCCAACGACGGCAATATCACGGCAAGGCTGACCGACGACATCATCCTCGCGACTCCGACCGGCGTCAGCAAAGGCGTTCTGACGCCCGACATGCTCTGCAAAGTGAACCTGGTTGGCGAACAGGTCGAGGGCTACCTCAAGGCATCGTCCGAGATACGGCTGCATCTCCACTGCTACCGCAAGCGACCCGACGTGCGATCTGTCCTTCACGCGCATCCGCCCATCGCGACGGGGTTCGCGGTCGCTGGCATCGCGTTGGACCAACTGACGCTGCCGGAGACGATCGTGTCGTTCGGCTGCATCCCGCTGGCTCCGTACGGCACGCCCGGATCGCAGGCGCTGCCGGACTCCATCGACGGCATCATCGAGACGTGCGACGCGATCCTCCTCGCCAACCACGGCGCGGTGACCGTCGGAGCCGATCCGATGTCGGCTTACTACAAGATGGAGACGATGGAGCACACGGCGCACATCACGTGGGTCGCCCGCAGTCTCGGCGGCGAGCGAGAGCTGACGGCGGATCAGGCGAACCAGTTGCTGGAGCTGCGAGACCGGCTGGGATACGGAAAGAAGGTTCCCCTGTGCGACGTGACGCCGCGTATGCAGGCGCTCCAGGCAGAGCGTGAGCGCCCGGCTCCCGCAGCGCAGAAGCCCGCTGGCGACGCGGAGTTGACGGCGCTCATCACGCGCGTGGCGACGGAAGTGCTGAAAGAGCGCGGGCTGCTCTGACACCGATGATCGCCCATGGACCGATTCCGACGGCGTGAGGTCTGCCTCCGATGATGCGAGGCGGCGTTCCGAAACAAGGAGAACGTGCAGATGGCTGGTGAAGCGCTGGGTCTGATCGAGACGAAGGGCCTTGTGGGATCTATCGAGGCTGCGGATGCCATGGTGAAGGCGGCGAACGTCCATCTCGTCGGCTTGGAGAAGATCGGCGGCGGGCTGGTCACCGTGATGGTTCGTGGCGATGTCGGTGCCGTCAAGGCTGCGACCGAAGCAGGCGCGGAAGCCGCGCGCTCCGTCGGTGAACTGGTGTCCGTCCACGTCATCCCGCGGCCGCACTCCGAGATCGAGGCGATCCTGCCCTCCGTATCGTGAAGCTAGACCTCCGCGACCGTGAGGCGGCCGCATCCTGCGTCGGCAACGGCGCGGTGTCGGTGCGATGCCGCCTATGCCTCTTCTGAGGAGACACCATGGCATCCATTGATGAGGCAAGGGTCCGCGAGATCGTCGCTCAGGTGGTCGGTAAGCTGGCGGGTTCGGGTTCCGCCGAGCCCACGGCTCCTGGCGCGTCCGAAGGCGCGAAATCGGACGAAGACTCCAGAGCCGGGACGCCGGTGCTCTCGGGTCACGGGATCTTCCTCTCCGCCGATGGCGCGGTCGAAGCGGCAAATGCCGCTCAACGGGAGCTGATCGCTCTCAGCATCGATGACCGCAAGCGGATCATCGAGGCAATCCGCGTGACGGCGCGCAAGCACGCCAAGGAGCTTGCCGATCTCGCCGTCAGCGAAACCGGCATCGGACGCGCCGAGCACAAGGTGATGAAGAACACCGGCGCTGCCGACCTGAGCCCGGGCGTCGAAGACCTCAAGTCGGAGGCTCTCACGGGCGACTACGGGGCGCTCATCATCGAGCGCGCGCCGATTGGCACGATCAACGCGATCACGCCGACGACCAACCCCACATCGACCGCCATCAACAACGCGATCATCATGGTCGCTTCAGGGAACACGGTCGTCTTCAGCCCGCATCCACGAGCCGCGAAGTGCACGCTTCAGACGATGGTCTACCTGAACGACGCCATCGTCGATGCCGGGGGCCCGCGGAACGTCCTCACATCCGTCGGAGCTCCGTCGATGCGCACTGCGAAGGCGATCATGGAGCATCCCGACATCGACGCCGTCGTCGCGACGGGTGGAGCGGGAGTCGTCAAGGCGGCGCTCTCCGTCGGGAAGAAGGCGTTTGCCGCCGGCCCGGGCAACCCGCCGGTGGTCGTCGACGAGACGGCGGACATCGCGAAGGCGGCGAAGGACATCGCCGCTGGGGCGTCGTTCGACAACGACCTGCTCTGCATCGGCGAGAAGGAGTGCATGGTCGTCGAGGCGGTCGCGGACAAGCTGATCCGCGAGCTCGTCAATGCGGACTGCTACCTCGTCAAGCCGCACGAGATCCCTCTCCTGATGCGCGTCGTCGCGAAGGACGGTCATGCGAACCCCGAAATGGTCGGCAAGAACGCAGGGGTCATCTTGGAGGCTGCGGGGATTCGCGCGCCGAAGGATACGCTGGTCGCCATCCTCGAAACGCCGCACGACCATCTGTTGGTCATGGATGAGTTCCTGATGCCCGTCCTCCCCATCGTCCGCGCCAAGACGTTCGAAGAGGCGGTGGCGCTCGCTGTGAAGGCGGAAGGCGGCAGACACCATACGGCGATGCTGCACACGGCTCGATTGGATCGCATCCGGACGTTCGCTCAGGCGGCGCAGGTCACCATCTTCGTCGTCAACGGGCCCTCGTTCACCTGCGGCGGGCTCGGCGGCGAGGGCTTCCTGGCGATGACGGTCGCGGGAAAGACCGGTGAAGGATTCACCCGACCCCGCCACTTCACAATCGAACGCCGTATGAGCATCATCTCAAACCTCTCGATCCATACGCACGGCGGCTGACGGCGGTTCGACGACCCGCACAGGACACGGCGTTGCAGACCGACATTCTCCGGCAGCTTCTCGCCAGCGCGGAGGTGAAGCGCCGGGTCGCGCAGGAGCTCCTGCCGCAGATCGAAGCGGCAGCGCGGATGCTGATCGAATCGTATGCCAGCGGCGGCAAGACGGTGTTCCTGGGAAACGGCGGCAGCGCGGCGGACGCGCAGCACCTTGCCGGAGAACTGGTCGGTCGGTTCCTGCGAGAGAGGCGGGCGCTGCCAGCCATCGCGCTGACAGCGAACAGCTCGACCGTTACAGCGATTGCCAACGACTACGGCTACGACGACGTGTTCGCGCGACAGGTCGAAGCCTGGGTCGAGGCGCGAGATGTCCTCGTCGCCATCTCGACCAGCGGCAACTCGCCCAACGTGCTGCGAGCCGTCGAGGCGGCGCGCGCGCGCGGCGCTCGTGCCATTGGCATGACCGGCCGCACAGGCGGCAAGCTCGCCGAGTTGTGCGACATCGTCCTCACCGTGCCTTCGGAC
>VGLH01000026.1 GCA_016866785.1 Candidatus Poribacteria bacterium | reverse complement strand
CGGGCTTGCTCGGGGGATCCGTGACGATGGTGAAGCGCCATTCGAGGAAGGTCACGTTGCCTTCCTTGTCGGACGCCTGCACCGCGAATACGTTCTCGCCCACACCCAACAGACCGCCGGCAGCGAGCGAGTTCTCGATCGCCGTCAGTTGCTGCGGATCGAACGTCTGCCCGCCGCCGCCCAGAGAGCGTTCCAGCGCGTTCAGCTCGAGCGGATCGAACGAGCCACTTCCGCCGCCCAGCGAACGCTCCAACGCGTTCAACTCGAGCGGATCGAACGAGGCTCCGCCGCCGCCCAACGAACGCTCCAGCGCGTTCAACTCGAGCGGATCGAACGAGGCTCCGCCGCCGCCCAGCGAACGCTCCAGCGCGTTCAACTCGAGCGGATCGAACGAGGCTCCGCCGCCGCCCAGCGAACGCTCCAACGCGTTCAACTCGAGCGGATCCAGCGAGAAACCGCCGCCCCGAGGCGCGAACGGCATGAACAGCCGACGCAGGTTGATGCGGACCTCGCCGGTCGTCCGGTTGAACGAGGCGATTCCGTTTTCTTCCAGCGTGGTCAGACCCAGCGGATTCGCGCCGGCCGGGTCGTTGATGTAGAGCGTGACGCCCTGCTCGTCGATTCCCGTGTTACCGTCGACGAGCTGGAACGACAACGCATCGAGGTTGGTGTTGTTGATCGTGGACCCCGGTTGGGGGAACCCGATCGTCAACTGCGGCGGCGCCGTATCAGCCGAGCCGGTCTCGACCGTGAACGTCCACTCCCGCGTCGCGGCGTTGCCCACCACGTCGCGCACTTCGAGCACAGCGCGGTAGGTGGTCTGATCCACCAGCGGCGGCGACACGTAGGTGACCTGCCCCGTACCCAGATCGTAGGACGCCGACACGCTCACGTCGGACAGCGTTCCGCCGTCGGGTCCGATGAGCAACTTGATCGACGCCTCATCCGTGTCCGTGCCTCGGATGGTCGCCGACACGATCGGCTCCAACGTACCTATGGAGCCCTGGGGATCGAGCCCGACGATGTCGGGCGGTGTCGCATCGACCGTGAAGGTCGATGTCTGCGTCGCCTGATTCCCAGCCTTGTCGCGCAGAGTCACCGTGAACACATGCGACGGAACCGTCTCGTGCGGTGCCAGCGCCGCGCCGTGCGTGTAGCTCAGACCCGTGTCCGACACCGTCAGGGACGCGGCGGGAATCACCGACCCATCCAGCAGCGCCTCGAGCGAGTTCAGATCAACGCCATTGGCGTCACTGAACGTCGCCCGGAAGTCGCGGAACGCCGCCGCGACCGTGCTCTCGTTCAGCGGCGCGGCAACGATGATCTGCGGCGGACGCGTGTCCAGCACGACTTCCATCGGAGCCGCCGCCGCCAGGTTGCCGGCTGCGTCGGTAGAGGTCGCTGCAAACCGGTTTGCACCGTCCGACAGAGCGACCTCGTTGCTCACGACGGTCGTCGCGTCGGATTCGCTCTGGCGGACCGCGACCGGCACGCCGTTCCACGTAAGCGCGACACTCGCGCCCGGTTCCACCGAGCCGATCCGCACTTGAACGCTCGTCTGGTTCGTCGGGGACGCAATCGCCTGGAACACCGGAGTCGAGGTCTCGACGTCCACCACGAACTCGATGTTACGCGCCGGCGACACGTTCCCCTTGGCGTCCTTGGCAACCACGGAGACCGAGTGCTTCCCGGGCGCGAGGGTTGGCGGCGTCAGAGACGCCACGGAACCCTCGACCGCGAAGGCGACGTCCGCGCCATCGAGCTTGCCGGTCACCTGATCGATGGCGGACTCATCGGTGACGACCACGGCGATGCGCGGAGTCGTACTCGACACCGCGAGCGCCGCGCCTGTCGCGAAGGGCTTCCCGGCGACGGTCGGACTGCTCACAATCGGCGGCGACGTATCCGCAACCGTCGCATCCACCGTGATCTGTCCAGACCGAGTGACCGCGTTGCCCGCGAGGTCCGTGGCGCTGATCGCCACCGTCGCCGTGGAACCGTTCGTCAACGGGGCGGCGGGTGAGAACTGGAACGCTCCGCTTGCGACGTCATAGGCGATCTCGACCGGCACGCCGTCAATCGTCGCCGTGACACGGCCCGCCTCGAGGCCCGAAAGCGCGTCGGTGACCGTACCGCGGAACGTCGGCGTCGCCTCCGGGGTCTTGCCGCCGAAGACGGGCGACAGCAGCGAGACGACGGGCGCGACCGTGTCATAGACGACCTCATAGGTATCGGACACGGCGGCACGCGCGCCGAACTGGTCGGTCGAGAACGCCTGGATCGTGTTGCGGCTCACCGACAGTCGCGCGGTGAGCGACCAGGCGCCGGTCGAATCGGCAACGGTCGTCGATGCGACGTTCCCGTTCACGACGAGAGATACCAGCGACTGGGGTGCGGTCGTACCTGACAGGGCGTAGTCGGCTGACCGCGTTGCCTGCTGTACGGTCGCCAGCGGCTTGGTGGACTCGCGGCGACTGCGGATCACTTGGAAGGGCCACCGCCGCTCCGTCGAGTTCCCAACGGTGTCGAACACGTTGAGACGCAGGTGATGCTCACCCTCAACGAGCCCTGCTGCCGAGGCTCTGATCTCGCCGCCTGACGCGTCGGTCGCGGTGAACGAGATCGTCAGCGGAGCGTCGTCCAGTGTCAGCGTCGTCGATCTCGCGTCGATGCCGCTGTCGTCGGTCACCGTCACGATGACGTCGACACTGGTGGCGGCCGACCGGCTCCCACTGGACGGCGAAGCCGCCGTGATCGTCGGGCCCTTGCGGTCACGAGCCACCTGCACGATGAAGCCGCCGAGCCCGCTGCCCTCCAGCCCTGTCTTGTTGCGGCCTCGGATGACCACGACGTAGGTGTGACCATTGACAAGATCGGTCGTCGTCGGGAGGGTCGCCGAGCTCGTCTTCGCGTCGTAGACGGGAGCGACGGCGGCTCCGTCGATGATGGCAGTCAGTGATTCAGGCACGATGCCGCTGCGGCCGCCGTCAATCGAGAACACGATGCGCGGCGTTCGGCTCGTCGTCCTTCGAACGCCATCGGCATCAGCCTCCGGCGAGATCATGACGAACCGAGGCGGCGTCGTGTCGACAACGACCGTGACGGGCTTGGAATCGGGACCGGTCCTGCCGCTGCGAGCATGTCTCGCAACCACCGGGAACTCGCCATCGGGCATGGCGATCTTGATGGCGAAGGACAGGTCCTCGCCCACCGAGCTCGTGGCGATCTTGATGCCGAAGACGGTGAGTTCGATCTCGCCACCCGAAGTGGCTGCGGTTCCACCAAAGGCGACCGTCGAGCCGGACACGGTCGGCGCGTTGAGCGTCGGAGCAAGCAGCGGCTCGTTGTCGACCGGGAACCCAGACGACAGTCCTGCGATGCCCTCAGCGTCGTCGGTCGGCAAGACCTGCACCTGGTAGGACCCGCGACCCGGAACGTCCGCAGCCGAGCTCCACACCACACGCTGCGCGCCGGGCAGCAACCCGGCGCTGCTGCCCACGATGGTCGCCGGTTGCCAAGCGGACTCGCCGATTGCGCGGTACGACACCTCCACGCCCATCGTGTGAGCGGGGTCGGGGTGCTCGAGTGTGAACGAGATGCCGATGTCGCCGAACGCGCCCGATGCGGACACGCCCGAAGCCAGCGGGCGAACGTCTGCCTCGGCGCGACCGGGGACGAACGTGACCGGCACATCCAACGGCACTTCGACGGTTCCGTCGCTGAACACGAAGTTCAGGGTGACCGACGCGCCCAGCGTCGCGATGGCGTCGGAAGGCACATCCCACGAGAACGTCGCGCTTCCTGGCGCTCCTAGCGTCAGCGTTGCGCCCGCGGGCGTGTTCGTCAGACGCACCGACAGCTTGGTCGCGTCCTGAGGATTGACGTCCGTGCTGGTCAGCCCGAAGGTGTGGGTCGTCCCTTCCTGAGCGAACTGAGCAGGGACCGTGCCTGGCACCGGCGGACGATTGACGACAACGAGCGTCACTCCGATGGACGCGTCTGCCGCGAGCTTGCCGGCGTCCTCAGCATGGAGTTGGATGGTCGTGGTGCCCGCCGTGTCGCCGAACCGAGGGTTGATCTCGATCTGCTTGTAGACGCCATCCGAGCGCGTCCGCGTCGCGATCCTGATGTAGGACGGAAGCGACGGGGTCACCGTCTCCAGGAATACGACCGGCTCGTTGTCGGGGTCGAACGCCCGAACAAGCAGCGATTGCGAGTCGCCCTCGCTCAGCGTGATCGGCACCGCCGGGGCGCCTTCGAGCTGCGGCGCACGGTTCACATTGCGGACGACGAGCGTGAAGGCGATGCCAGTCGTCTGGACATCCGGCGCCGCCGCATCGGCTCGGTCGCGGACGTTGACGGCGATCGAGTAGCTCTTGGAGTCGTCGAAGGTCGTCTGCCACTCGATGACGCCCGTGGTCTCGTTAAGCGTCGTGGCGCGAGGCAAGCTCGTGCTCGTGAAGAAGAGCGGCTGACCTTCGGGATCGCTGGCAAACGGGCTCAAGTTCAGGCTGAAGAGCTGATTCTCGTTAACTGCCTGTTCCGGGATCACCGTCACGACCGGCGGCAGATTGACGGCGCCGAACGTCACCCGGGCGCTGACGCTCGCCTGCGACCCTGGGTTACCGTCGCGCGCGATGAAGTTGAGCGTGACGATATTGCCGGCTGCTGCCGCAGATGGCGTCACCGTGAGCGTCTTGGTTGTAACGGCGGCGACGCCTTCGCCGGCGACGGTCGCCGTCGCCGAGTTGAACGCCGCGATGCCAGCATTGAAGCCAGGGTGCGAGGTTCCGGTCACGTCGGGTGAGAACGCTCGCAGTGTGATCGCTTCGCCGTCGCCGTCCGTGGCAGTCGCGGTGATCGTCAACGGGACCCCGACCTCACCCGGAATCTCCGTGGCACTCAGCGTCAGAACGGGAACCTTGTTGACGTTGAGGACGGTGATCAGCACGTCCTGCGTCGCCTCGTCCAACCCGTCGCTCACCGTGATGGTAGCCATGAAGGCGCGCGTCGGACGACGAATCTCCGACAGCGTGAACGTCACCACACCGGTCTTGGGATCGATCGAGAAGACTGGATCGAGCGAGCCCGGGCTAGCGGCGTCGCGGTTCGCAACGGTCATCGAGTACGCCAGAAGCTCCGCATCGCCGGGATCGGTATCGGTGCCGCGTGCCGTGAACGTGAGCTCCTTGCCCTCATCGATGCTCTGAGCTCGGATCAGCTCGAGCACGGGCTTGGCGTTCAGGATGCGGACGGGACCCAGAACGACCGCCTCACCATCGGCTTCGCCGTCGTTGGCGCTGACGGCGACCGTCCAGGATTCGCCCTTCCGCGTCTTCGTCGATTCGAGGATGGCTCCCGTGATGTCTGGCTGAGGCGTTCCGTCTTTGCTCCAGACGTACTTGACGGTCAGCCGATCCTCGTCGATGTCTCGCGCAGCCCCATCGATCCGGACGCCGAGCGACGTGGTCGTGCCGATCCCCACCGCCGCCGCGTTCGCCGGAATCAGCGACGCCACCAGCTTGGTCGGCGGCGTGTTGAGTATCTTCGTCGGCGCGGAAGCCGCGACGTTGGACTTCCTGCCGCTCGACCCAACCACGAAGACTTCGACGGAAATCGTGTCGCCGCGTCGAAACAGGTTCCCGCGCAGCGTCGTGCCGGTCTCGCCGGGGATCGTCGCACCGTTCTTGATCCACCGGATCGTCACCGGCAGCGTCGATGGATCGTCGAAGTCGTCCTTGACGACGTATGAGACCGTCAGCGGGGCGTTCGTGACGAACTTGCCTTCGGGCCCGGCGCTGGTCAGCGTCACGTCGGACACGACCGGCGGCGTGTCGAACTCGAACGCCTTCTCGAGGACCAGTCGCGCCTCGCGCGGAGTGCCTTCATACTGAACGACCGTAACGGAAACGACCTTCTCGGAGTCCATCTTGGGAACCGTCACCGTCAACGTGGTGGGGGTGATGGCGGTTGGCGTCACACGCGCCGTCCCAAAGAGGACGACGGGTCTGCCGTCTGCCAGGAACCCGGCTCCCGTGATCGTGACGACCGTCCCGCCGTCAGACGAGCCGATCTTAGGGCTCAACGACGTGAGGGACATCGGCGACGTGTAGGTGAACGCGTTCTCCAGCGTCACTCGCTTTGTCAGTGGGCTGTCCGGGAAGTTCACTACCGTGACGCCGACCGGTCCTGCCGTGCCGCTGGCGGGCGAGGTCACTCGCAGCGACGGCGTCCGAGACACGACGCTTGCCGGCGTCGTGCCGAAGAGGACCTGTGCGTCCGCACTGAACCCGCTGCCAAGAATGGTCACTTCGGTGCCGCCGGCGACCGGGCCCTCCTTCGGTTCGATGCCCGTGAAGGTCATGTCCGGCACATACTCGAACGCCGCAGCCAGGGTCGCTTCGCGCTGGAACGGCTCGCCGGTGTCCGTGACGACGCGCACACCCACCACGCCAGGCGTCCCAGGCGGGATCGCCAGCGTAATCGACGTGGGTTCGACGGTCGACGGAGTCAGCCGGGCGCTGCCGAGGAACACGACCGCCGGAGTGCGGAAGCCCGACCCCTCGATGGTCAGCGTCTCGCCGCCGGCAGGAAGCGACCGCTTCGGCGTCACGCTGGAGATCGCCATGCGGGGCAGGTACTCGACCGCGTTCGCGACGCTGATTGGAGTAGCGAACCGCGCGCTTCGGAGCTCCATGCCGACGGGCCCCGGCTCCGTGCGTTCCGGCGACAGCGTCGTCACAGTGGTCGGAGACACGCGTGTGGCTGGAATCGCCGTACCCGCGATCGCCACCACGATGTCGTCGGGCAGCCCAGCGCTCGTGATCGTCAGCGGTACGCCGCCACTGAGCGTTGAGAACCTCGGCGACACCGTCGCCGTCGCGCTCTCCTTGACATAGGTGAACGCGTTGGCAGCCGTGGCTTGCTGAGAGTAGGGCTGATCCGTGTCGTTCACGACACGCACGCTCAGCGCACCCTCCCTGCCCGGCGGAACCGTGAAGGTGATCGACGACGGCGGAGCCACGACGGCGTCGCTGATGGCAGTCTCGCCCAGGAACAGCCGAGCTTCTGCTCGGAACCCGGTTCCTGACACGCGGGCGGGAACGCCGCCGAGAACGCTTCCGGTGGCAGGCTCAACGCCGGCGATTGTTGGCGCAGCCAGGTAGGTAACGATCCCAGGAGCGCTCGCCGTTTGCGCCATCGGAGTTCCGAATCGGCTCTCGATCTCGACACCGGCGGGCCCAGGCGCGGCGGGTGGAGCCGTAATGGTCACACTCGATCCGCCAGCGCCAACCGTGCCCGTCGCCGAACTACCGGCGACTGTGATGCGCATCGGGTTGGCGAAGCCGGAACCCTCGATCACGATCGTGTCGCCGCCAATCGCCTTTGCGAACGCCGGAATCGCGCGCCGGATGGTGATCGGCTCAGACCATACGAACGCCAGTGTCTTCGTTCCGACATTGCCCGCGAGGTCGGTCATGCTGACCGAGATCGCGTACTCGCCGGGGCGATCCGCGACCACGACGGTCGAAAGCGCCTTCGGCGTGTCGAGCGAGACCGTACCGAGCTCGCTGGTCTGCTTCCACAGGACCGATTCGAGGTCGATACCCGCCAGGTCCTCATAGGTCGCCGTCGCGGTGAACGGCGTCAGGTACACGGGTAGCGCGGGCTCCGCCGTGATCGTGATGGCGGGCGCCGTGGTATCCCAGACGAACTCCATGGGCACATGCGTGACATTGCCCGCAAGGTCGATGACGCTCAGCCCGAGCTCGTACACAGCGTCCTCAGACGCATCGATCGTCGGCGAGAGCGCGTTCGCGTCGCTGAAGTGGACCCGGCTGTCGGCAACCCATGCGAACTCCAAGCCATCGAAGGGGCTCAGCGCGTCCGATGCGATCACGTCCGGGGCAAACGGAACACGATGGATGCCCTGATCAGCAGGACCCTCGACAATCGGAGGTGTCGTGTCCCACACGAACGTCGTCGTCGCGGACGCAACGTTCCCGGCGAGGTCGTAGACGCTCAACGCGATCTCGTAGACCCCGTCGGCGGACGCCGTGATCGTCGGTAGCAGGATCCCCGAGTTCGAGAAGCTGACCTCAGGCGGCCCCGACCACTCGAACTCGAGCGAGGCAGCGGCAGTGATATCGTCCACCGCTTCAACATCCGGCGTGAATGCCTCGCGGAAGTCCCCCTGGTCCGGAACCAGCGCGATCAACGGCTCGTCGACGTCCCAGGTGAAGGTGAACGTGTACTCATCCGTGTGACCGACTTGGTCGATCACCGTCAGAGTCACGCTGTGCAAGCCGAAGGTCGTCGCCGAGATGGTGGTGACCGCCGCGCCGGGAGCGGAGAAGAACACGAACTCATCGCTCGACCACTCATAGATGAGCTCGTCTGCCGTCGCCACGGTGTCCGCCACCGTGTACGTCGGCTCGAAGGCTTTGTTCCGGTGCTCTTGGCTAGACGGTCCCGAGGCGATCGGGGGCGTCACGTCCCACGCGAAGGTCATCGTCACGCTGGTAGACTGCTCGAGCGCGTCGGTTGCCGTGAGAGTCAGTACGTAGTGCCCTTCGACAAGTGCGCTGATCTCGGGGACGAGCGCAGTCGGATCGGACACGACGACGTTCTCCGGAACCGTCCAAAGGAACGTCAGGAGGTCTGGATCGACTGCAGATACGACTGGGAAGAACGGCGTGTCATGAACGCCTTGATCGGCGTCCGCAGTCAGGCTGGGCCGCGCAGAGTTCCACGTGAACGGCACATCGACGGTCGTGGCGTTGCCCGCCGTATCGGTGACCGAGAGGGTCACGGAATAGCCGCCGTTGGCGCTCGCCTCGATGGTCGGGGCTGCGAGGGTCGTGCTCGAGAACGCGATGCCCGTAGGACCAGACCACTTGAACGCCAGGGAACCGACTGTCGTGAGGTTGTCGCTCGCGGTCACGGCAGGCGTGAAGGGCTCACCGACCTCGCCGACCGGAGCCACGCTGACGCTTGGCGGCGTCGTATCCCATCGGAACGCAATCGTCGCCTCCGCGAAGTTGCCGGCGGCATCCGTCGCACGGATCGTCGCCGTGTGGTCAGCGTCAGCCGTCGCCGAGATGGAGGTCGAGAGAGCGTTCGGCAGCGAGAAGGCCACGGCTGGCGACGGGCTCGTCCACGAATAGGTGAGAGCGCTGGCGTCAGTCGCCGTCACGCCGGAAGTTGTGAATGGGGCTCGGAAAACGCCAAAAGACGTCGGAGCCGCGAGCGTCGGCAGACGCGTATCCCAGCGAAAGGTCGCTGAGGAAGACCGGGCGTTTCCGGCGGCGTCGGTCACCGTGAGGGTTACGCTGTGGTCGCCCTCGACGCCGGCGGAGACCAGGGGCAAGAGCGCATCGACCGGCGAGAAGACGGCGCCAGTCGGGCTCGTCCAATGGTACGCCAGCGGCGTCGAACTGTCCGTCGCCGATACGCCCGTCGGTGTGAACGCCAGTCGGTATGCGCCGAGCGATGCAGGCAGAACGACCGTTGGAAGCGCGGTATCCCACGTGAAGTTCGTGTCGGCGAACGCCACGTTGCCCGCAGCGTCCGTCGCCGTCAGGCGGATCACATAGGGACCGTCCGCGCTTGCCGTCACGCTCGTCGACGCAGCGGCGGGTGCGCCGAACGTCACCGTCCCGGAACCGGACACCTGCGACCAGGCGTAAGTCGCCACGTCCGAAGTCGCATCGGTGGCGGAACCGGTCTGTGTGAACAGAGCCCGCTGGAAGTCGGCAGGCGTGCCCGCGTTCACCACCGGAACCGTCGCGTCCCACGTGAAGTTCGTGTCCGCGAACGCCACGTTGCCCGCAGCGTCCGTCGCCGTCAGGCGGATCACATAGGGACCGTCCGCGCTTGCCGTCACGCTCGTCGACGCGGCGGCGGGTGCGCCGAACGTCACCGTCCCGGAACCGGACACCTGCGACCAGGCGTAAGTCGCCACGTCCGAAGTCGCATCGGTGGCGGAACCGGTCTGTGTGAACAGAGCCCGCTGGAAGTCGGCAGGCGTGCCCGCGTTCACCACCGGAACCGTCGCGTCCCACGTGAAGTTCGTGTCCGCGAACGCCACGTTGCCCGCGGCGTCCGTCGCCGTCAGGCGGATCACATAGGGACCGTCCGCGCTTGCCGTCACGCTCGTCGACGCGGCGGCGGGAGTGCCGAACGTCACCGTCCCGGAACCGGACACCTGCGACCAGGCGTAAGTCGCCACGTCCGAAGTCGCATCGGTGGCGGAACCGGTCTGTGTGAACAGAGCCCGCTGAAAGCCGGCAGGCGAACCCGCAGCCACGGTTGGCGAAGCCGTGTCCCACAAGAAGGACATCGTCTGGCTCGCCGCGTTCCCCGCTTGGTCCGTGACGGTCAGCGTAATCGACTTGGGCCCGTCTGTGGACGCCGACACCGACGTGGCGAGGGCGTTGTTCGGCGCAAATGTCACACCTGCAGGTCCCGTCCACAGGTAGGTCAGGCTCGCGACTGGCGTAACGTTGTCGGTTGCCGTCACCGAGGGCGTGAACGCGACGCGGCGGATGCCCTGGTCCGTAGAGGCGGTGATCGTCGGGGGCGTCGCGTCGGATCGCGCTGTGATCGTGTAGCGAGTCGTGATGCCGCCGGCAGGGACGACCAGAGATGTCGTCGTGAGCATGTTGATGGCCGTACCGCCGGCAGGCGTGATCGTCAGGCTCTTCCACAACGCCGGGAGCCCGTCGGCCGACCAAGCCAGCGTCCAGGGCGTGTCGGCGTTGTTGCGGATCACGGCCGTCCAACTGAGTCCTGCGCCCGCGTCGGCCGGCATGGAGCGAAGATCCGTCGCAAGAAGTCGGAAATCAACAGCGTGGCTGAGGTTTTCCAGGTAGCCGTCCGGGTGCTTGGGGCTCGGATGCGGCGGCGGAGCGAGGAAGTCGATGAGGACGTCGAACCCGTTGGTCGCCGACGGATGGATGCCGAACTCCAAAGGCAGGAGCGACGAGTCCCTCAGAATGCCCGACCGATCCACGTACTGCCCAGATGCATTGAGCGCGATCTTCCAGTTGTTGTCGGCAAGCGGAAGGCCTCCGTTGGCGGGCACAACTGCCCCAGCAACGTCTGCGGGCACAAGGGTGACGCGAGGACGGTAGTACTCGGAGGACATCGATCCGCGCGGTGCCGCTGCATACGCGGAGGGCATCAACGCCGCCGCGCAGAGCGCCACCAAGACGCCGGACCAGTAGCTCGCAAGCCCTCGACGTGTCATAGACCTCGGCATCCTATCCACCTTTCACCGCTCGCGAACGGAGAGGGCGGGACCCTCTCAACGCGTCACGCCACCGCGCGCCCTGAGCGCTCTCAATACACTCGTCTGCGCAATCCCGTCGCGTTACCACAAGCATCGTCCACTGTCGTAGAACCGTTGTGTCCTCTATCGTCCGACTGCTGTGTCGACCTTCACCAGGAGGCGGAAACACGGCTTCGCCGACACATAACTCACGGGCGGCGTCGGAAGTTCATTTCGTCGAGTGCCTCGGCAGCGACTGCACACACCGCGACACCCATCGACACAGGAAGCCGACGTAGCAGTATATTGCCGCTGCCGGTTCTTGTCAATTCGGCCTTACCTCGTCCAGGGCTGTTTCATGGAGCCACTCGCCTCGCACGGCGGGGTCCAGACGAACGTCCGCTGCTCCAACGGGACACCAGCCGTCCATGGAGCCACCGTGGAGCCACCGTGGAGCCACCGTTTCCGCTCCGTCGCTCCCGCGAAAGCGGGAGCCCAGAGGCCTGGATTCCCGCTTCCTGGCCCCGCGAAGACGGGGCTCGCGGGAATGACCCGTTGGGTTGATCCGATTCGGGATCAGGCGATCCGTTCATGGAACCGCCCTTCGCACAGCCGCATCGCTCTTGACTTGCCAGCGTTTGACGCCATACAATCGGGCAGATTGGCGCACAACCAGACACAGCCTGCATCGCCACCAGAACTCGAAGCGAGACCGCGAACATGAAGCGCACATACCAGCCACACAATCGCAAGCGCCGGAACAAGCACGGCTTTCGCCGTCGTATGTTGACCGCTGACGGTCGCAAGGTGCTCAGCCGTCGCCGCCGTCGCGGCAGAATCCGGCTGTCCGTCTCCAAGCCTGCCAACTCCTAGGACTCCCGTCCTGGAAGGACTGCGCATCCCATGCCTGCCAAGATTCCCGACTTGACTGCGCTCCGGGACATTGCGCGGGAGATGCGACGCCACATTCTTCGGATGATCGCCGAGGCGGGTTCCGGGCATCCGGGCGGGTCGTTGTCCGCTGTCGAGCTGCTGACCGCTCTCTATTGGCATGAACTCAAGCACGATCCGAGGAACCCGAAGGACCCGGACCGCGACCGGTTCATTCTCAGCAAGGGGCACGGCGTCCCGGCGCTCTACACGGCGCTCGCCATGTCCGGCTACTTCGATGTCGCCGAGTTGCCCAGCCTCAGGAAGCTCGACAGCCCGCTGCAGGGTCACCCGGACGTCCGCAAGATGCCCTTGTTGGAGGCATCGACCGGCTCCCTTGGGCAAGGGCTTTCAATCGGCGTCGGAATGGCTCTGGGTCTGCGACTCGACGCCAACCCCGCCCGCGTCTATGTGATGCTCGGCGACGGCGAGTGCGACGAGGGACAAGTCTGGGAAGCCGCGATGTTCGCCGGCGCACACGGGCTGTCGAACCTCTGCGCAGTCGTGGACGCGAACGGAGCCCAGCTCGATGGCTGGATCGACGACATCCTGCCGCTGGAGCCGTTCGCCGACAAGTGGCGAGCCAACAAATGGAATGTCGTGGAGATCGACGGTCACTCGTTTCCGACGATCTTCGACGCCTTCGACGCTGCCCGGAACCGTCAGGACGCGCCAACGGCAATCGTCGCCCGGACGATCAAGGGCAAAGGCGTGTCGTTCATGGAAGCGGACGGTCCCAAGTACCACGGTATCGCGCCGACCGCTGATGAGCTGTCGAGAGCGCTTGCGGAACTCGACGCGGAGGGGTAGCCCAAGATGAATCCTCGTCCGATGGGCGAAGCGACGCGCGACACCTACGGCAAGGTCCTACTGGAGCTGGGAGCCGCCAGCCCTGATGTCGTTGTGCTCGATGCGGACCTCTCCGGCTCGACGCGAACCGCCAAGTTCGCGGAGAAGTACCCTGACCGCTTCTTCAACTTCGGGATCGCCGAGGCGAACATGGTCGGAGCAGCAGCCGGACTAGCTCTGACGGGCAAGGTCCCCTTCATCAGCAGCTTCGCTGTCTTCCTGATGTGCAAGGGACTCGACCAGTTGAGACAGTCGGTGGCGTATCCCGGTCTCAACGTCAAGGTCGTGACCTCGCACGGCGGAATCAGCATCGGCGAAGACGGTCCCTCGCAGATGAGCGTGGAGGACGTCGCGCTTGCCTGCTCGTTGCCGGGCTTCGTTGTCTGCGTCCCCGCCGATCAGGTCGCGGCGAAGGCGCTGCTTCACTCCGTCGCCGCGATGTCCGGGGCGGCATACGTCCGCGTCGGAAGACCCAAAGTGCCGATCGTCTACGCGGACGACGCGAAGTTCTCGTTGGGAAAGGCGAACCAGCTCCGCGACGGCAGCGATGCAACGGTCATCGCCAATGGCCTTCAGGTTGCGGAAGCGCTGGACGCCGCAGACATTCTCGAACCCCGTGGCATCAGCGTCCGCGTGATCGATATGCACACGGTGAAGCCGCTCGACATCGACGCGGTCGCCGCAGCGGCGCGTGACACGGGCGCAATCGTCACTGCCGAGGAGCACTCCGTCATCGGGGGGTTGGGCTCGATGGTCGCTCAGGCGGCTGCCGTCACGCGACCGGTTCCCATCGAGTTTGTGGGTATTCAGGACACCTATGCCGAGTCCGGCACGCCACGCGAGCTGCTGGAGCGCTACGGACTGGTCGCAGCGGACATCGTCCGCGCCGTGGAGAAGGTGATCGCTCGGAAGGCGTGACCGCACCGGTTCGACATCACTGGCACTTCGACGGCGCGCCCATACCTGGCGCGCCGTTTCCGCGCCGAATGCCGACCGCTCAGACACCATAAGGAGGGAACCCGATGCTCGATCTGCTGATCCGTGGTGGACGCGTGATCGACCCGTCGAGCGGCTTGGACGGCGTGCGTGACGTCGCAATCTCAAACGGACGGATCCATTCCATCGAGCGAGACTTGAGTGGACTGGCGTGCCGCGAGTCGCTGGACGTTCGCGACAAGATCGTCACGCCTGGCTGGGTGGACATCCACGCCCACACTTACTGGGGGGTGACCACGTGGGGCATCCTGCCCGACCCGCTCTGCCTGGCATCCGGCGTCACGACCATCGTGGACGCGGGTTCGCCCGGATGGGCGAACTTCCCGGCGTTTCGGAAGTGGATCGTCGAAGGCTCGCATACGCGCGTGCTGTCGTTCGTCCACATCTCCGGCATCGGTCTCACGTATGCGCTAGTCGGGGAGATGGAGGACCTGCGCTACGCCTCCGTCGAGTATACGGCGCAGACGATTGACGAGCACGCGGCAATCACGACCGGCGTGAAGGTGCGGCAAGGAGCGTCGCAGGTCGGGACGAACGGCGTCAAACCTCTGCGCCTGGCAATCGCCGCCGCCGAAGCCGCTGGAACGCGCGTCATGGTCCACATCGGAGCCGGCGTCCCTCTGCCGGACGTGTTGGGTCTGCTCCGACCAGGCGACATCGTCACGCATTGCTTTCACGGACGTGGCGACTCGATCCTGGATGATCGCGGGAGCTTCCTGCCCGAAGTCCACGACGCCAGACAAGCTGGCGTGCTGTTCGATGTCGGACATGGCAGCGGCAGCTTCCACTACCCGACGGGCAGACGCGCCATCGAGTCCGGGTTCCTGCCCGATGTTATCAGCAGCGATCTGCACAGCATCAGCGTCGAAGGACCCGTGTTCGACATGCCAACTACCGCCTCGAAATTCCTCAACATGGGCATGTCGCTGCGCGACGTCATCGACCGAGTGACCGCCGCCCCGGCGAAGGCGATTGGTCGAGAGGGGGAGATCGGGGCTCTGGTCCCGGGACGCGTCGCAGACGTCGCCGTATTCGACCTCGATGAAGGCGAGTTCGAGTTCTTCGATACCCATGGCATTCGTGAGGTGGGTTCCCAGCGCCTGACGACTTGGGCGACGGTCCGCGCCGGACGGATCTGGTTCCCGGCGGATGTGCGGACAGAGCACGGGCATCCGAGCGACACGATCTCGTACACCCTCCGAGCCGCGAACGGAATGCTGCTGCGAGAAGCCGGCATCCGTCGGTAGCCGGCGGCTATATCCCGGCGACCGACCTCAGTTGAGAGATGATGGTCGCCACGCTCGGACGGTCGCTGGTGCTCGTTCCGACGTGCTTCCATCGGATGACGCCCCCCCCATCGATGACGAACGTAGCAGGTCGCGCGATGTTGGCGTGGGACCCGGGGTTCGTGAACGGGTTACTCTCCGGGTCGAGCACACCGTAGGCAACGACCGCCTTCCTCTTCGGATCGCTGAGCACGGGATACGCGAGCTTGTGGTCAGCCATCACCTTCTTGTTCTGGGATGGACTATCCACAGCGATCGCGATGAGGTTCGCTCCTTCGCCTGCGATACGCGGCAACGCTTCTTGCAGCTCGCCGAGCTGCTCCATGCAGATCCCTCACCAGAATCCACGGTAGAAGACCACCACGAGGGGTTTCCCTCCGTAGTCCGAAAGGCTCACCGGTTCCCCTGCGGCGTTCCGTAGCGCGAATTCGGGCGCCCGTTGTCCCACCTCGTTGCCAACAACCGCAATAGTCTCGACAACGTCTTCACGTTGCGCGACGGCTGGCGTCTCGGTGTGCGAGAGGGGCACCGACGGATCGGCGGTCGCCTCAGCCGGCTCAACCGAAGCCGACGTCCCTTCGTGCACGACGGGCACGACCTTCTTGCCGGCGCAGCCGCCAACCGACACGACGGCTAACACCAATCCGATCACACTCACCCACGGCAGTATCCGGTGTCGCCGAGCGGATCGCATCAGCGCCTCCCTGTCCATGACAAACCAAGGCTTACTCGCCAAGCCACCGAAGACCATCGGCTGGCTCGGCGTTTGTGCAAGTAGTTCGCACAGTCTATCACTCCCGGCACCCATCTGGAACACAGTCGTCGAATTTGCCGTTCTTGCTTGCAGGAAGCCAACGAGGCCGGGAATGAGAACGTGGGCGGAAGTCGATCTGTCGGCGATCCGGGCGAACGCGAGAGCGTTCCGCAGCCTTCTGCAAGGGTCTGCGCTCATCGCCGTCATCAAGGCGGACGGCTACGGACACGGCGCCGTTCGTGTGTCTGGCGCCCTCGGCTCTCTTGCCGACGCTTACGCCGTCGCGTCGCCCGAAGAGGCTGCCGAGCTCCGCGACTCAGGCGTCGAGCAACCGATCCTGCTGCTCTACTCGCTGACGCCCGATGCGGCGGAACCGGCGATCGCTGTCGATGCGTCCATCACCATCTCCTCGCGTGAGGAGCTTTGCCTCGTCGCAGATGCGGCGACTCGGGCTCGCCGCGTCGCGCGGGTGCATGTCAAGGTCAACACGGGAATGAACCGTTATGGAGCCGCGCCCGATCAGGTCGCCGAGCTCATCAGCGTCTGCGATTCGAACGCGTCCATCGCCCTGGCGGGGCTGTGGACGCACTTCGCCAGCGCCGACGAGCCCGACGATCCGTTCACCGACGTGCAACGGCGCCGCTTCCTCGACGTGGCTTCCAGACACGCGCGACCCGGCTTGCTGCGGCACGTCGGCAACACGGCAACCGCGCTGAACTTCCCGGAGATGCGCTTCGATGCGTCGCGCATCGGGATCGGTCTGTATGGAGTCTATCCTAGCGCCGAGTCAGCTCATCCCATTGCGTTGTCGCCGGCGTTGACCTGGCGAGCTCGGGTATGCCGCGTCGCAGACCTGGCTGCCGGCGAGTCGGTGTCCTACAACCGCCGCTTCATCGCTCAAACCGCCAGGCGCATCGCGACCGTCTCGGTGGGCTACACGGACGGCTATCCGCGTGTCGCGTCCAATCGCGGATCCGTGCTGATCCGAGGTCGGCGCGCTCCCATCCTGGGCTCTGTATGTATGGACACCATTGTCTGCGATGTGACCGACATCCCGGATACGTCGTACGGCGATACAGCGACGCTCATCGGTCGCGACGGCGACGGTTGCATCTCCGCTGACGAACTGGCGGCGTGGGGCGACACCATCTCCTACGACGTGCTCACTGGACTGGGTAGGCGCGTCAAGCGGCTCTATACCTCCTGATCGACGGGAACAGACATGATTCGACGAGCCATCGTGCTCGCGGCGGGTCGCGGCAGCAAGTGCTTCCCGTACGGAGACGTGCGCCAGAAGTGCGTACTGCCGATTGCCAACGTTCCGGCAGTGCGACGGCTATGCCTCAGCCTGATCGAGATCGGTGTGACGGAGATCGTCGTCGCCGTCGGGCATCGGAAGCAGCAGGTGATGGGCGCGACGGCGGACCTGCCTGGTGTGCGCTTCGTCACGCAGACGACGCTCGATGGAACCGCCGCCGCCGCGTACGCCGCCGCTGAAACCTGCGCGGAACGCGAGCCGCTGCTCGTCGTCTACGGCGACATCGTGCTGACGACGGAGGACCTCCGGCGCTTCGTCACCGAGTTCGGGAACAGCGGCGCTCTAGCCGGTGTTCTGCTGAACCGACTCGGCGAGGAGGAGCCCGGGAGCTGGATCTGTGCTGCGACCTCAGGCGGGCTCGTCACCCAGGTGACCGGTCACCCGCGAGGCGGTTCGCACCGCCTGTGCGGCGTGTACGCGTTTCAGGCTCACGCATTGCCGGCGCTTGCGCGCAACCCGGGCATCGCGACGCGCGTCGACGTGGGAGGCATGCCGCCCGCAGAATCGGAAGTCGCCGGCTCGATCCAGGTTCTCATCGACGATCATGTGGACGTGTTCGCGTCGGAGACGATGGGATTCTTCGTCGATATCGACAAGCCGTGGCATGTCCTGGAAGCCAACGCCCGCATGGTCGAGCATCTCACCAGTCAGCTCCATACGGACGTGGTCGCCGACGGAGCGCGCATCTCCGATGGAGCCGACATCACCGGGCACGTGGTCGTCGGGTCTAACACGACCATCGGCAAGCGCGTCGTGCTGCGAGGCAACGCCATCGTCGGGGGCAACTGCCAGATCACCAACGGGGCGATCCTCCACGGTGGTTTCGTCATCGGGAACCACTGCCGCATCAGCGACTACTGCGACGTCGGCGGTCGATCCGTGGTCGGCAACCGGTGCATCATCGGACATGGGGCGGAGTTCAGCGGCGTGCTGTTCGACAAGGTGTATCTGTACCACTACTGCGAGATGTCCGGCGTGTTCGGCGAGGCGACGGACATCGGCGCTGCGAGCGTCTGCGGCACGCTGCGGTTCGACGACCGGGACACGCCCCATCGGATCGGCGGACGCACGGAGACGCCCTCACATGGGGCAGACGCCACCTACATGGGCGACTTCTGTCGAACCGGCGTGAACGCGATGCTCATGCCAGGCGTCAAGGTGGGTTCGTATTCGTGTGTGGGTCCCGGCGTCATCTGCTACGAGGACGTGCCCAGCGGAACACTGCTCCTCGCCAAGCAGGAACTCATCACCAAGCCGTGGGGCCCGAGCCGCTACGGCTGGTAAGGGTGGAACAGGCTGACGCGTATCCGCAGCCCACTGCCCGTGAAATCAGCCGGAGCCAGCACGCGCAGCGTTTCCTTCGCGGCGTCCCACTCGCGTAGGATGCCGAGGCCCGACGCAAAGCCGCGACGGTCGAGGAAGGCGATCAGGACGTCCTTGAAGCGGCTGGGCTCGTGGTTGTCCTGGGTCAGCGCCTCTCCACTCATCACGACGCTGCTGGCGGGCAAAGTGAACTCGGTCGCGTTCGAGAAGTATTCCCGCAGCTTCTCGTCCCGGAAACTTCGTCTGACATTCGGGTTTCGGCGTTGCGCCTCTGGACGACGTGCCAGCCGATGGATCACGATATCCGACTGCCCCTCGAACGCGTCGAGAATATGCCGGAGCGTGTCGGACTCCGGGGACGGCTCGATCGCCACCACCTGCGCGGGACGGAGGCACTCGATCTTGTGCGCCTTGAGCAGGTAGCCGGAAGAGCCCTCGACGAGACCCGTCGTGTCGACGATGAGCACGTCCACTCCCCGCCGGCGCGCGAAGTCCGCAAGGCGTCTTGTTCCGACGACCATTTCGATTCGCACATTCGCAGGCGACGTGGCGCCGACGAAGTAGAGCGCGTCCGGGGCGGCGCTGAGCTCGTCCGTCGATTCCTGTAGAATCTTGAGGCCGATCGTCGTCGGGGGCCCGATCACGGATTGGCCTATGTCGGAATCGATGAAGCCGACAATGAGCTGCCTGGCTAGCGCGGCGCGCGCTAGGTACCGCCCGAGCGTGCTCTTGCCAGAATCCATGCCGGCAATCAGCACGAACACGCCACCGCCTTGCGTCGCTCGGTCGGCGAGCGCCGCCCATTCCTCCGGCACGGTTTCTGGGACGAACAGCGTATCCATTGCGATCCCACCCCACATTCGACGGCGATCCAGCAGATCTCAATCCCGTCGCTCGATGGTGGCTCCCGTGTTGCGAGCCCGCGTCCCCACGACGGTTCCTCCAAGGTTGCGCCGTGACAGCCATCGTCGTGCCACATCTGCCAGCCGAAGCCCATCCGTGGTGAACGCCACGACGGTCGGACCCCAACTGCTCATCGCCACGCCGCAGCCGCCATGCGATCTCATCGCGCCCATCATATCACGAACCAGCTCGTCTTGGGCGTCGATCTCGATCCGCTTCCATCCGACAGACTGGAACCGCTCCAGAGCCGCTCCGAACGACGCGAGGTCTTGCTCGACCAGAGCGGGCATCATCCCCATGACCAGGCTTCGGCACGCCGCTCCGACATCCGCTTCGGGGATCGGACACAGCGTCTGGAACAGCCGAATCTCCTCCTCGCCCGACACGTGCCTTCCGTGAGGAGTCGCGATGACGATATCCCACGCCGGGAAGTCCTGCCGCCAGAGAAGCGGGCCCAATCCCGCCGATGCCGACGCCGCCGACGGCAGGAACGTCGCCTTGGACTGGGGGAACCGGTGACCGCCGTCGATCAGGAATCCGCCGGCACAGAACGCGTGAGCGCCGATGCCCGACGTGCCGCCTCGCCCCGACAGCGCGACGATGTCGTCGTGCGTGGCTCCGACGCCATTGAGCTCCGAGAGAGCGGCGAGAACGCCCAATGTCAACTGGGTTCCCGACCCGAGCCCGGCATGGGATGGAATCGACTGGATGACTCGGACGGCTGCCGGTCCGATGCCCCAACGTTCCCGGGCGCGAGCGACGACAGCTCCGATGCGCGGATGGTAGATCGGGTCTGCGTCGATCCGAACGGTCTGCGAGCGCGTGAGCCGAAGCTCGAAGCAAGGCTCCGACAGGGCGAGTCCTACACTGCCGTCAACCCGTCCTTCGCCGCCGTGCAGATCGATCAAGCCGAGGTGGAGTCGCGAGGGCGTTGTCACGACGATCGTCGAGCCTCCGCCTTCCACGTCTAGTACACCTCTTCGTAGAGCGACAACAGGTCGGCTTCGGCACAGGTTCGCGGATTCGTTCGGTGGCTGTCGTCGCGAGCTGCTGCCGCTGCTAGGGAGGGAAGGTCTTCGCGTCGCACGCCGGCGTCTCGCAGGCGGAGAGGCAAGCCGAGCCGCGCGAGCAAGTCTGAGATCCTCTGGCTCAATGCTTCCGCTGCCGCTTCCGGTCCGTGACTGCAAGGATCGACGCCCATGGCGTATGCGATCTGCGCCAGGCGCGCAGGGACTTCAGCTAGGTTGAAGCGCACGACCGCTGGGAGCACGATGGCACTCGCCATACCGTGGTGAATCCCGCTGACGTGGGACAACGGGTGCGAGAGCGCGTGCGCGGCGCCAGCCCCTCGCTGTATCGCGAGCGCTCCCATCGAGGCTGCCAGCAGCATCCTGCCGCGCGCCTCGATGTTCGACGGTTCCTCCACGACGACCGGCAGGTTTTCGACGACGGTACGGATCCCTTGGAGCGCAATCCCTTCCGCAATCGGGTGGTAGCCCTTCGCCGAGTAGCCTTCGACGCAGTGAGCGAAGGCATCTGCGCCGGTCGCCGCCGTCAGGAACTTCGGAAGATGTACCGTCATGTTCGGGTCGAGCAGAGCGATCGTGGCAGACATCCGCGGATGGAGGACAACTCGCTTGCGTCCTTCGGAGGTGTCCGTGATCACCGCTCCGCGCGACACTTCACTGCCGGTTCCTGCCGTCGTCGGTATGCAGATCAGGCGTGGCATCGGTCGGCTGATCCGCTCGACTCCGCCAGCATCGGCGTAGAGCTCCGGGAGCGCATTCGGATGTGAGACCAGAATGCGGATCGCCTTCGCAGCGTCCATCACGCTGCCGCCTCCCACCGCGACGATGCTGTCGCAGTGCCCTTCGCGGTAGCGCACCGAGCCGGCGTAGACGTTCTTGTCGGTGGGGTTGGGTCGGATGTCGCTGAACAGCGTCGGCTGGCATCCGGCTCGCTCCAGCGCGTCGATGATGGGAGCCACCAGATGTGCCTGAACAACTCCCGGATCGGATACGACCAGAGGTCGCTCAGCCTCGATGCGACGGATGCGCCTTCCCACGGCGAGTGCGCACCCGGCCCCGCACTCGATGGTGGCAGGGAAGTGGAACTTGTTCCAAGGGTCAGTCGGCATGGCGATCTGTCCGAAGTCTTCCTAGAAAACGTCGTCTGCCTCGCGCTTGGTGCGAAACCCGTAGATCTCCACCTCGCCTGCCTTCGGGCGCGCCTGGTGGAGCGTCGAGCGCCGAATCTCAATACCCTCGACGATGATCGGTTGCGCGGGTCCGATAGAGTCGTCGAGCGTACCGCCGATTCGGAACCGGATGCGGTCGGTCATCAGCGACAGCGGTATCGTGATCGTGGTGTTTTTGTTCTGACGGATCTGCGTCTGTATCTTCCAGTCGCCTTCGCCGCCCGGGCCTCCCACGTAGACGATGACATCCTCGAAGTTGGTGTTGCGTATGACGATCCGGCGGATCGGACGAGGCTCCGGCAGTCGCACCTCGATTTCGCGGCTCATCTCTTCGAACGTTGCAGCGTCACCGTCGATGATCGCCGGCGCTGGGGTCGAGACGCCCTGCCAGTTGTAGACGGCAGTCGTCCCAGGTGTCTGCGCGTAGTTGTCGCTGAGCTCCTGAGGCGCAAAGAGCGTCTTGAGAGCTCCGGAGCAGCCAGACAGGGCAGCGACCAAAGCGAATGCAGCGGGCAATCGCGTCAGATGGCGGCGCAACGGTGTTCCTCCCGAGCGGTCGCCCGGAGTCTAGGCTCGCGTGCAGGACGTGTCAAGAGCCGAGCGCGCGCCGCACGGACGTGGACGCAGGGGCGGGAACCGGCTAGAATGGTCGTCCGCTGAGATCCGAGGTGCCATGGACTCCCACAGACACAAGCCGGCGCGAGCAGCACCCGACACGACGTCCGCTCTCAGATTCGGATTCCGTGTCTTGCTCGTTGGTTCCCTGCTCATCTTCGCCAACTGCTTCTGGATCATCTCAGCCGAGAACCGGGTCGTCTGGGAGCTCACCGACTTCTCGTTCTTCCCGACGGTGCTCTTCACGCTGTTCGCCCTGTCGCTGCTCAACTTGGGTCTGCGCCGATTCGCTCCATCAGCAGCGCTCAGCTCAGCCGAGCTCGCCACGCTCTACATCATGGTGTCGGTGGCGACGGCGCTGGCTGGACACGACATCATCCGTCAGTTGGTTCCCCTCATCGGCAACGGCTACTGGTTCGCCACACCGGAGAACGAGTGGGCTGAGCTGTTCCACATGCACTTCCCGACCTGGCTGACCGTAGGCAACCGTGACGTGCTGCGTGGTTACTACGAGGGCGGGCCCTTCTGGAAGCCGAACATCCTCGGCGCGTGGCTCAAGCCGTTCCTCGCATGGTCGGCGTTCGTGTCCGTGCTGCTGCTGGTGATGCTCTGCATCAACGTCATCGTGAAGAAGCAGTGGACCGAGCACGAGAAGCTGAACTACCCAATCGCCCAGATACCCATTCAGGTCATTGGCGACTCGGATCGCTTCTTCCGCAGCGGCTTGATGTGGACCGGCTTCGCCATCGCGTTCGTGATCGAAGCAGCGGCGGGGCTCCACTACCTGTTCCCGTCGTTTCCGTTCCTTCAGATGAAGTACGATCTGTCGCCGTTTTTCTCCGAAAAGCCCTGGAGCGGCATGGGCGGGCTCTACATCTACGTCTACCTGTTCGCGGTCGGTCTTGGTTATCTGATGCCACTCGATTTGTCGCTCTCGCTGTGGGTCTTCTTCCTACTGTGGAAAGTCCAGTTGGTGCTCATCACGGCGTTCGGCGTTCCCCAGGGAGCCGGATGGGAGGGCGATCAGCGCGCGGGAGCCTGGGTAGCGATCGGCGTACTGGCGATCTGGACGACGCGACGCCACATCCGGGAAGTCCTGGTCGGCGCGTTCCGGCGCGGCGCGACCAGCGACGAGGACCGACCCGTAGAGCGATTCGCGGTCATCGGACTCGTCCTCGGTTCCGCGTTCATCTTGCTGTTCTGCCGCGCAGCAGGCATCTCGTACTGGATGACGGGAGCCTATTTCACCATCTACTTCCTCTGCGCCATCGCCATGACACGCATGCGGGCGGAACTGGGTCCGCCGACCCACGAGCTCCACGGCGTCCACCCCGACTACCTGATGACCGTGTTCGCAGGAACCCGCGTGCTGGGCCCGCACAATCTCTCCGTGACGACGCTCTTCTCGTGGCTCGCCTACGGGTTCCGCTGCCATCCGATGCCGCATCAGCTCGAGGGCTTCAAGATCGCGTCGGCGTTTCGGATGAGCACTCGCCGGTTGGTCGTCTCGATGGTGTTGGCAGGGGTGGCCGGGAGTCTCCTCGCCATCGGTCTGCACATTGTGCTCTACTACCGCCATCGCTTCGCGGTCTGGGGAGTCGGTGAGTTCGGACGCCTGGCGAGCTGGATCACGAATCCCCGCGGACCCGACATCCCGAACATGCTGCGCATCCTGTTCGGGTTCGGCTTCACGCTGTTTCTGGCGGCGCTCAAGCGGACGTTCATCTGGTGGCCCCTCTACCCCGTCGGGTACGCCGTCGGGTACGGATGGGCGATCGGATGGATGTGGTTCTCGATCTTCCTGGGATGGGCGTCCAAGCGGATCATCATGACGGCGGGCAGCCTCGGAGCCTACCGCCGGTACATGCCGCTGTTCCTGGGGTTCCTGCTGGGGCAATTCCTCGCCGGAAGCCTGTGGAGCCTCATCGGGATCATCACCGAACGGAACATGTACACGCTGTTTCCGTAGCCGACGCATCAGAACGCCTGGATGACCTTGACGACGTACCGGCTTCGGAACCGCGCGCTGTTCGGGTCGCCCGCGATGACGTAGAACTCCGTGCCAGCGTAGCCCGACCGGCGGATCGCCAGATAGCCGTTCATGTCGTCGTCCTGCCAGATGAGCCTACCGCCGATGCTCAGCGCGGACGAGCGGTCGTAGGTGAGCGTCCAGATCGTCTGGCGACGGCTGACATCGTGTCGGACGAACGCCGCGTTGACGCTCGACGACACGTCACCGACCCGCACGCTGCCGTACACCCCCTCTGAGCGGTATGGCAAGCCCTGCCGTGTTCCCCATTCGTGTCTCACACCGTAGTTCGTGAACGCATCCGAGCTCCGCGCGCCGAGATCGGTGACGAGCGTGCCCTCGCCCTGAAGCTCCTCGTATCTGCCGCCGTACCACCACAGCCTCAACGAGTAGTCGCTCTGGGTCAGCACGTTGGCTCCGTATTCAGCGGTACGGCGGAACACGGTCCCGATCTCGAAGTCCTGGCGCTCGAAGCCGGCGAACGCCGACGCCCTGCGGATCGGACCCGACCGCCATTGCCGACCGTAATAGGCGAGCCCGCGCACGCCGCGGTAACCCAGGAAGGGGTGGTACCCCAGCCGGTTGACGAAGTCCGCATCGATCAGCGCCGGACGGATCTCGACGGATAGATTGTCCCCGCGGAAGCTGATGCTCCCCTGCGCCTGGCGTCCCCTGAGCTCGCCGTCCCATGTCTGGGCGACGTCGACTCCGACGACGACGCGTCTCCAGCGCGTCGATCCATTCACGTCTCCGATGAGGTTGGTTCCGTCGTCGTCGCGATGGCTCAGGAACACAACGCCGACGTTCGTCGTGTCCGTCAGCGTACGCGTGCCCCGCGCGATCAGGTTCGCCTCGCCGCCGTCGTCGTAGGTCGCGAGCGCCCCGGCTGAAGAGCGGTTCCCCACCTTTCCGAACAGGCTGATGCCGGCGTCCATGTTCGGAATCCGACGAGAGTGGTAGTACCCCGAGCCGAGTATCGTCTTCCCTTCTTGGAAGAAGGGCCTTCGGTCACCGACGAAGCGCGCGCCGTAGGAGAAATCGATGCCTTCCACCGCCTGCTCGACGTTCTCGAAGTCCGGGTTCACGGTTCCGACCACTGTGAACTGGGGTGTGAAGGCATAGCGCGCGTCGAGCCCGGCACGCGCGGTCATATCATCGCTGCGGGAACCGCCGACGCCTGCGTAGACCCAGGGCATGAAGCGCAGGTCGCGCTCGCGCGGAGGGGGCAGTACGCCCGTCCAATGACCGTCGAGCTCGTTGAACTCCTGCAACCCGATGTTCGACCACCAGGATTTCTCGCCGGTGCTCTGTCGATATCGGTCGAAGTTCAGCCCGATGTCGATGGGTTGGCTCCTCTCCGGGTACGCGAGCATGCGCCACGGTACCTCCATCTCCGCAATCCAACCGCGCTCCGTGACGCGCGCGACAGCCTTCCACAGCCCAAGCCACTCAGCCTTCTCGGCTCGCCCCGCCGCCAAGTGGGCGTACTTCGCTCCAGCCGGGTTGATGATGAAGAAGTTTCGGTCGGCGAACTGGTGCGTATGGAAGGGGTCGAGCCCGAACGCGACGTAGTCCTCTCCACGCGGACGAACCTGATCCTTGGTGTTCCGCCCGACGATCCGCTCCGGTTCCGCATCGAACGCCTCGAACGCCACGTACACGGCGCGCGAATCGTAGGCGATCCGCACGACCGTCTGCTGCGTCGCGGGCTGGAGCGTCACCGGATCGGTGAACGCCGTCGAGCTGGGAGATTCCGACCAGCACGCGTCGTCCAGCACGCCGTCGATCGTGGGCGGCGAAGACACGACGACGCCCGGCATCGTGCGCCGAACGGTCTCCGACTCCTCCGCCGCAACGGACATCCCCGGCATCAGTGACACGAGCGCGAGCGCCGATGCGAGCACGCGAGGTCTGGCGAGATGGGTCCAAGGCATCGTCGTTGCCCTCCTTCCGTGCGTTGCGGCTCCATGCGATAGGCGGCTATGCGTGAGCGGCTATATATAGGATGAGATACCCAGAGCGAGGCGGCGGACAGCCCCGTTCGCGCGCCTCTGTCGGTCTGTCGGCAGACCGATGCCGCGTCCTCGCCGCGATGGTCGTGTCGGAATCCGAGAAATCACCCGCCAAGCGCGGGCATTGCGAGCTCGGGGATGCGCTCCTCATCGACGTCGACGCCGAGACCCGGTCCGTCGGGCACGTGGGCGACATCGCCGTCGATGCGAACGCCGTGGCTTGCTATGGAAGCGCTCAGGAACTGGGGTCCGTTCAAGGCTGCAGGATACTGTAGCCCGTGCGCGGCGTAGACCGCAACGCTGGCGGCGAACGAGATGTCCGGATCGGTCAAGCCGCTGCCCAAGAACAGCATGCCGGCGTCCTGTACGATCTCGATCAGCCGGCGCTGCGGGCGGAGCCCGCCGACCCTCGCCGGCTTCATCGCAACGCCGCTGATCGCCCCGAGCCGGATCATCTCGATCAGGTCGCGGGGAGTGATGAGACCTTCATCGACCGTGATCGGCAGCGCCGCCAGTCGCTGGAGCTCGACGTACCCGCTCAAAGCGTTCGGCGGTAGAGGCTGCTCCAAGACATCGACGCCGATGTCCGCGAACGTCCGAACCAGACGTTTCGCGGTCTCGACCGAGTAGCCCCCGTTCGCATCTGCCCACAGGAACCCGTCCGGAGCAAGTCGGCGCACCGTGCGACACAGCGTCACGTCGAAGGACGGATCGGACTCGTGCCCGACCTTCACGTTGAAGTTGCGGTAGCCTTTGGACTTGCCTTCGTCCACGAGCTCCGCCACCTCATCGAGCGAGGAAACCGCCACCGTCCACGACAGAACGAGGGAGTCCTTGCGCCGGATCCCCCAGTAGGCGTGGAGCGGCACGCCAAGCGCCTTCCCGATGGCGTCGTGAGCGGCGATGTCGATTCCGGCTCGCGCTATGGGTTGTCCCAGCGTGTAGCCGGGGGCGATTTCGCGATCCATCCGAGTGTGGAGCCCGTCAACGTCCATCACGTCGGCGCCGATCAGGGCGGGAGCCAGGTACGTCTTCTGCGTCGTGTAGACCGACTCGACCGTCTCGTAGGACCACTGCCGCACGGGAACCGATTCGCCCCACCCGACGATCCCCGAGTCGGTCGTCAGCTTGACGATCAGGCTTGGGCGTCCGACGCGCGCGGACCCGACCGTCCCGCGCGAGATGCGAAACTCGCGAAGGAATGGGAACGAGACGGGATAGACGTCGATTCGGTCGATCCGCATGGGCTCCTCCTGGGTCAGCAAACGGCAGCGGCACTCTAGCCGGTCTGCGATCGAGGCTCAAGGGCTCATCGCGACTCAATACTTGGACGCCTCCCACCCAATGATGTAACCACTCATCGCCCTATCGCGTGCTCATGGGTGGACTGCGCGCGATGTTCCTATGAGACCGATGAGGGCGCTCCCTGCGAGCGCCGATGACGCCGACCGCTGCCAGTAACACAGAGGCATTACGGCAGGAAAACTTGCAGCGATTCGCGCGAGCGCCGATGACGCCGATTGCTGTCAGTGCCACACCTGAGTGAGTAAGGACGCTCCATGCCGACCCAGGACCTGCTCTTCGGTTACCTGACCTGGATCCAGAGCCCGTCGCTGAACGCCTCCGTCGCGGGGCTGTTGGTGACGAACCATCGCGGCTTGCCCATCGAGTTCCGCTACACGGAACCGGTCGAGGTATCCGAGACACAGCGACTGCTGCACCCGGACGGGCAACTGACAGACGCGATGGCGGCGACGATTGGTAGGTCGCTTTGGGCGTCGGTCGAGCAGAAGCCACGCTACCTACTGGTCGAAGACGCGAGCCTCTCGGGCGTGTGGGACCACATGGCTGCGCCTGGTATCGTCGCTCGTCTGGAGGTCGCCCCGTCGGATGATTTCCAACTGCCGGAGCATCGCGGCGCCGTGCTGGTGCCCGTCGAGGGCGGCTCCAAGCGGCTCGTGCGCGCGCACGTCACTCCCGACGGCGACGACGCCCTCCAAGAGATGGAGCGAGCGCTGAACAACGCCGCAGGCAAGATGCGAATTGATGAACCGTTCGAGCGTATCGAGGCGATCCTCCGGGCGATCCACAAGCTGCCGGCAAACGAGGAGCGCGTGAAGGTCGGCGCGGAGCGTGCGGCAAGCGCGACCGCCGTTCCTGAGCCGCCTGCCGAGACGACGCGCACGCCGCGCGCCACGGAACTGATGCGACAGAGCCGAGTGCTGGAGAGCGATGTCCCGTCTGTACACGGAGCGACCCGGGTTCCTGCGGAACTCACCCCCATTCGAGGACCGGAACCGGTGCGCGATGCGCCGAGGGCTCCCATCGCGGCGCAGCGTCGCGCAGCCGAACCCGACGCCGCCCCCGACGCGGAGCTCACCAGCGAGGCGATCCAGCAGCGTCTGCGCCGATTCGGCATGCGCACGGACGAGCACGCCGAGCGCGTCCGCCGGCTCCGGGAAGCCCAGCACACGCGTCCTACGACGCGCGTCGAAACCGAGATCGTTCGACGACCCGTCTCTCGGCGCAAGGACGATAGCGATACCGACCTGGCGATGGCGAGCTCGCGTGCGGTTCGCACCGAGTCCGAGATCCGCCGGTGGCGCGAACGGCTCTCCACATGGAAACAGACGCCAGAAGCCGATGACGCGCAGGAGATGGCGGTCGCAGCGGCGCCGCGAGACCACGATGTTCGACAGCCAGCCAGCCTGAGAACGCGCCCCGACCTGCACTGGATGTTCAGCAAGCCCGAAGGGCGGCGCTAGTCGATGTCCGCCCCCATCCACTCAGCGGCGGCGCAACCGGGCGTCGCCGCGCGGGCCCTCGATTTCAGAGATATCCGCGTCTCGGCGTGCGACGTCATCGTGCGTCCGCGAGTGGTGGTCCGAGGCGTCGATGCGGTTCCCGGCGGGATCGCCATTCGGGGCGCCCGATTCTTCGAGCAGGCGACGGAACCGGGGCAGATCGACCAAGCCAGCCTGTTTGAAGGAGCCCTCGTCGACGGGCGGCTCGATGGAGTGCCCACGGACGCCATCGAGCCAGAGACCTCCGACGGCAGGGACCCGCTTCGGTCGCTGTACTTCCTGCTTTTCCCGCCATTGCGGGACGTGTTGCAGAAGGGCTTCGATCTGCCCTTCCCGCTGCACGCCTACCAAGCGGACGGGGTGTCTTTCCTCGCAAGGCGCAAGCATGCCCTCCTGGCCGACGACATGGGATTGGGAAAGACGATCCAGACCATCGTCGCCATCCGCGCGCTGCTCGGCAGCGGGTTCGTCCATCGGGCTCTCGTCATCTGTCCTGCCGGACTGAAGTCCAACTGGAAGTCGGAGTTCCGGCGGTGGGCCCCCGAAATCCGTGTGCGGGTGATCCAGGGCGACGCCAGCCAGCGCAACGCTCAATGGAACGGCACGGCTCACGTCGCGATTGCCAACTACGAGCTGATGCGGAACGACTCCGAATTGCTGCCCAAACGTCCGTTCGATCTCGTCGTGCTGGACGAAGCCCAGCGGATCAAGAACACCGAGACGAACACATCTCGCGCAGTGCGCGCCATCCCGCGACGGGCATCGTGGTGCCTGACCGGCACGCCCATCGAGAACAGCGGGCACGACTTGGCAGCCATCGCCGCGTTCATGAAGCCTGATCTGATCCTGCCGGACTCCGCCGCGCCTGAGGCTGTGCGCCAGACACTCGCGCCGTACTTCCTGCGTCGGCGGAAGGGAGAAGTGCTCCGCGACCTGCCACCGAAGCAGCAGCACACGGTTCGTCTCGACCTAACCGACGCCCAGCGCGACGCCTATCAATCTGCAGAAGAAGAGGGAACGGTCTACCTGCGCAGCCTTGGCGAGACCGTGACGCTCCAACACGTCTTGGCGCTTATCACGAAGCTGAAGCAGATCTGCAACTTCGACCCGGAGACCAGCGAAAGCGCCAAGCTCGACTACCTCGCCGATTCGCTGGACGTCATTGTTGAGAGCGGCGAGAAGGCGCTCATCTTCTCGCAGTACACCCAGACGCTCGAATACCTCGCCGGAAAGCTCGACGGATGCAGTCCTCTGCTGTACCACGGGGGATTGAGTCGCGTGCAGAAGGACGAAACCATCCGTCGGTTCAAGGAAGAAGAGTCGATCCGCCTGTTGCTCGTGTCGCTCCGGTCAGGCGGCGTTGGGCTGAACCTGCAGGAAGCGTCGTACGTCTACCACTTCGACCGGTGGTGGAACCCCGCCGTAGAGCGCCAAGCGGAGGACCGCGCCTACAGGATGGGGCAGACCCGACCCGTACTGGTATCACGACTCGTGATGAACGACACGGTCGAGGAACGCATCGACCAAGTGCTAACGGAGAAGCAGGCGCTGTTCGACCAGGTGATCGACGAAGCGCAGTCCGATAGCGCACCCCGAGCGCTGTCCGACGCCGAGTACTTCCATCTCGTCGGCCTCGATCCTGCCCTGGCGAAGGCACGCCGCCAGAGCTGAGTGCCGCCTTCGCACGGCGAGCCGCAATGCGGCTTGACATGCCGACGCGCGGGTTCTACATTCCCTTCCGTCAACCCCCTGCCAAGGACCTGTCACGACACGGAACCCCTGCATGGCGCAACCGACTGACGACCTGAACGTCCAGGACGCGAGCGACGAACTGGATATCATGGTCTACGTGCACAGCGTGTGGGCGCGGAAGTGGTCCATCGTCGCGATCCTGATTCTGTCCATCGCCGTCGCATTCGTGCGAACGATGTACCTGGTGCCCGAGGTCTTTGGCGCCACATCGACGCTGCTCCCCTTGAAGGAGACCAGCGGGGGCTCGCTTGCGGCGCTCCGGGCGCTGGGATCTGTCGGCGATCTCATCGGCGGGCTTGGAACCTCGCTGGGTGCGAGCGACAAGGCTCGTTTGGTCAACATACTCAGCAGCCGTACAGTCCGAGACCGACTCGCCTCCGATCTGGGCGTTGTACCGCACATGCTGCGGAAGACCATTGACAAGGAACGCAAGTCGGGTCCCTCGTTCGATCTCGATGACATGTCGCGCATCGCAACGGAGCTGGTCGCCGAGCACCCCGACATCGTTGCCAGCGTGGACACCGAAGACGGCACTCGCGGCATCCTGTCGATGACGGATGACCAACTCCGTGCGCTCGTCGAGGCGCTTCCCGGGATCGAAGGCAAGCCGGACGACTTCCACCTGTCCGAAATCCGGCGGCAGTGGCATCGTCTCGTGGAACGCGCCATGGCGGACTTCGCGCGGGGCGTTTCGGTCAGCGCCACGCGGGATGACCTGGTCATCATCCATGTCGAGATGCCGGAGTCGGCTCAGATGGCGTCGGATGTCGCGAATCGGGCGGTATCACTGCTTCGTGAGTATCTCCAGGACAACTCGCTCACGCAGGCGCGAAAGAACCGCGAGTTCCTCGACAGTCAGGTGACCGTGGCAACCGCTGCCCTGCAGAAGGCGGACCAAGACCTCGAAGCATACAAGAGCGGCAACCGGATCGTCTCTCTCCCGGATCAACTCAAGGAGTACGTGACCCGAGCCGGGCAGATCCAGGCGGAGCTCGAAGCCAAGAAGATCGAACGCGACGTGCTGGTGCGGTCGGGCACCTCGGCGCAGAACGCCAAGCTGCGGGCAACAACATTCCAGATCGAAGCGCTGTCGGAACAGCTTATCCGAGCCGAGAAGGGCCGCGCGTCGATGATGAACAGCGTCTCGATCCGATCCGCGCCTCGCATGGAGCGTGAGCTGGCAGACCTGATGCGAGAGCGTGTCGTCCAAGAGACGTTGTTCACGTTGCTGGTTCAGCAGGCGGAGATGGCACGCATCCAGGAAGCCCAGGATCAGCCCAGTTTCCAGGTGCTGGACGCGGCGCAGCCGGCTGCGAAGAGGCTGAGGCCCAGACGCTCGCTGGACATGGTCCTCGGAGCTGCGTTGGGACTGCTGCTGGGGCTCGCGTACGCCTTCCTGCGACAGGTCCTGTCGGGCGCGTTCCATATCTCTCGCTCAGACGGCGACCCTCATCCAGGCAGATCGCTCGGTTAAGGAATGCCAGAACCGTGGATATCAAGATCGCCCTCTCGCTGCCGCCAGAGCGCATTCTGCACCTGGCGCGCAAGAAGGCACGGCGAGTCCTGCGCGGGCGGTTCGTATCGATGCGGGGTCCGCGTCCTCAGCGAGTCCATCCTTACAGCCGACATCTGCTCGATTCCGTCGATGCGACGATCCGCCAGCGTCTGCCCATCGCCGCAACCGGCAACGCAACATTTGCCGCCACCTATCGGGATCGATACGGGGAGGATGCGGTCGAGCGCGTGGTTGTGCGCGGTACGCGTGCGGTTCACCGCGAGTTCGATCTCCTGGGGTCGGGACCTGTCCGCTTCGACGGATCGATCCCGTGGCACACGGACTTCAAGACAGGCTACAGTTGGCGCGCGGACACCCACCACACGGCGATCTACCACATGGATCCGGTGGGCGAAGGCTCCGACTACAAGGTTCCGTGGGAACTGAGTCGGTGTCACCACTTCATCGCGTTGGGACAGGCTTACGCCCTCACCGGCGACGATGCCTACGCGGCTGCGTTTGCCGACCAGCTCCGCGACTGGATCGATCACAACCCGCCCGAGTTCGGGATCAACTGGATCTGTGCGATGGATGTCGGCATCCGCGCGGTGAACTGGCTCTGGGCGTACGCTTTGATGATGGACTCGGAAACCGTCAGCGATGATCTCAGGAAGCTCTTGCTGAGCAGTTTGTCGGAGCACGCTCGGTTTGTGGATCGCAACGACGAATGGGGCCCGCTCACCAACAACCACTACCTATCGAATGGCGCTGCGCTGGCTTACTGCGGGCTGTTGCTCGATCCCATGCCTGGGGCGCGACGATGGCTCAATCGTGGCGTGTCGATCCTGGCTTCAGAAGCCCTCGTGCAGATCGCGGAGGATGGAGGAAATCGCGAAGGGTCCATCCCGTACCACATGCTGATCTGCGAGCTGCTCGGCGTGCCACTGTGGCTGTGCCGCCGGTCCTACATGCCGATCGACGATGCCGCTTGGGCGCGTGTCGGCGCTGCATTCGGCTTCCTCGCCGCCTACACGAAGGACAACGGCGACTGTCCGTCTGTCGGCGACACAGATGACGGAAGGCTCCATCCGCTCAGCGAGGTTCCGCACAGCAACCATGCGGCGTTCTGCGATGTCGGAGCCGCACTGTTCGACCGCCCGGAATGGCGTCGAAGTGCTGGCTCTGAGGAAGCGTTCTGGCTGACCGGCGGCAAGTGGGCGGGTTCTGAATCCGGTCGGGTCACGAAACCGATTGGCTTCCCGGAAAGCGGTTACTACGTGCTCCGGTCCAACGGCTGGTACGTCTTCGTCGATGCTGCGCCGATCGGGCTCCGCAACACGGGGGGTCACGGGCACAACGACGCGTTGAGCTTCGAGCTGAGCTGCGATGGCGTCGATTTCATCATCGACAGCGGGACGTACACCTACGCTGCGGACCCGGCGGCGCGGAACCGCTTCCGGAGCGCGCTTGCACACAACGCCGTCGTCGTCGACAACGCAGAGCCGGCTCGCCTCGGAACTGGACGGCGGCTGTGGACCATCGACGATCCGTACAGGGTACGCGTCATCGAATGGCATTCCGACGCTGATGAGACACGGCTGTGCGCCGAGCACGATGGCTACCGACGTCTGCCGCATCCGGTGACTCACCGACGTCGGTTCATGCTGTCACGGACCACAGACCAACTCGTCGTACAGGACGAGCTCGAAGGGATAGGCGAGCACTCGATCCGATGGTTGGCGCACCTGGAGCCGGGAGTTCAGGTACGCGCGGAAGGACGGCGGGCTGTGCTGGAGTTCCAGGGCGTCTGCGTGGCTCTGGATGCCGACTTTGACATGACTGTCGAACCATGCGAAATCTCTCCGAGCTATGGAGTGCGTGTTGCCAGTCAGGTGCTGGTGGGCGCGTTCCAGGCTCGCCTGCCCAGGGCTCTGCGAGTCGAACTGTCGCGTTCCGAGCCTCAGTAGGTAGAAAGCCGGACATGGACACCGTCGGGGCGGCAGCCGACAGATGCGCCACGCGAGCGACTCCGGTCGGCGCTCACATCGTGCTTTCGCTCTACGGCATCGTCGCGTGTCTCGCGCTTGTGCTCTATCTCGCGGCTGGGGCTCGGCTGTCTTTCCTGGCAGCGCTGCTTGGAGTGCCCGTCCTACTCGTGTTGGTGTCGGCTGAATGGGCGGCATACTCGCTGATCGCCGTGGCTGTGTTGCAGAACCTCTACCCGCTGATGATGACTGTCGGATCCTTCAACGTCCGATTCAGTCACGTCGTCATGTACGTCATGCTCCTGACGACCGTATCCCGCTTGCTTCTGGAACGGCGAACGCTGCCCCGCGTGCCCTACCTCAGATGGTTCGCCGCGACCCTCGGCGTGCTTGCCGTGAGTACCGTCCTGAACTCGCCATTGGTGGTGCGCGGTATCGGAACGACGATGCTGCTGGCGTCCAACGTAGCCCACTACCCAGTGCTCTACTGGCTGCTGGTCTCCCAACCTGGGCTATACCAGAAGTCGCTACGCGCCATCGGAGCCATTGTGATCGGCGTCGTCGCATTGGGCACGGCCCACGTCATTTTGCTCTCCGTGGATGTACCGGTGATCTCCACAGCCCTGCGCGAAATAGGGATCAAGCAGAACCTCGGACTGTTCACGCTTGCTGGTGATATCCGCACGGTCTACCGGCCGTATGGCTGGGGCACGGTCTCTGGCTGCCTGCTCGTCTCACTGATCTTCTGCACGCTGGGATGTGCCATTAGCGCGCATCGACGAGACCGGGCTCTGTACGTGGTCGCTGCCGCCACGGGTCTGCTTGGCGTGGTCATCAGCCTGGCGCGCGCGCCCATCGCCGCCTTCGCACTCAGCGCGGGAGTCTTCAGCGCTCTCATCATGCTCCGGAGCAATGCTCGTGTCGTGCTCCGCTACGTGCTGGGCATCTTCGCCATGGTCGTGCTGGGCGCCGTCGCGCTGAGCCTGATGCGCGAAACAGCCTACGTTCGAGCCTTCACAGGTCGTGTCCTCACGATGTTCGAGTTTGGTCGCGGCACCGCAGCGCCCCGGATCTACACGTGGGGATTGATGCTCCGTGATATCCAGCTACATCCGATCCTCGGAGTCGGAGCAGACGCCTACCGACTGTACATGGCAGCGATCCACCAGGTCTCACACTACCAGTACCCCAGTGAAAACACGCAACTCGAGATCCTTCACTCTGGGGGAGTGATGGCGGCGATCCCGTGGCTCGTGGCTCACGTCGGTATCGCGGCGCTTGCGGTCCGCCAGACGCGGCCTGGGTCGCCGAACCGGTATGTCGCAGTCGGGCTCGCGTCTGGATACTTGGGGTCGTGGGTGGTTGGCGCGACGGCATCGATGACGCCGACCGGGTCGCTCTACTGGATCTACATCGCGTTGCTCGCGGCACTCCCGCGTGTGGGCCACCACCGGATGGAGCCTGCCCGGAGCACGCCCAGTACGGTCGAGGCGTGACGTGCCGCAAGCGCCTGGCGGAACACGTTGGCGAGAGCGTTCGCCTTGTCGGATGCTGCTCCATATGGTATGGTTACCACGTTTGTGATTCGTCCCCTCATGATCCGGTGTAGCTCAGTCGGTAGAGCGAGTGGCTGTTAACCACCAGGTCGCAGGTTCGAGTCCTGCCACCGGAGCCATTTGCGCCTGAGGCTGCGGCTTCGGGCAAGACGCGTGAACGTGAAGAGGACCTCGTCGGACTGACCGACGAGGTCCTTGTCGTTGTGCGCGTGGTGTCCGTCACGCATGCGGGCCCGTGGCTCCGCGAGACGCCTGGGAACCATCGTAGCCAGACGGCGTGCGCAGACAGCTCCCGCCGCCGGTCTGCGCCACGGCTCTACGGTCGCCTCGGTGACCGCCGGCTCCGTTTGGCAGTTGGCTGTGCTTCGAGTGTGGAAACGAAGGCGAGCGCTTCGTCCACCCACGCTCGGACCTGCTCGTCAAAGCCGGACCCTTCAGGTCCGACGTAGACGTAACCGGTCATCGGTCTCCCTGTGAAGTCCATGGGGCGGACGTGCGGCAAAGACAGCGCGGCCTCGTAGCGCTCCGGGCCCACGCGCACCATGAGATCACCGTTCGCGATCCCGCAGAACATCTTGCCCAGGACTTTCGCTCCCTTGGTCTTTGGATGGGATTCTGCCATCCTATGAGGCATGGACAGACTCAATCCGATTCTCTACACGCAGGTTCTTCTGGCATCGTTCGGCAACGGCACGGGGACGTATCTCGCAGGGATCCTCGCATGCAGCCATGATGTCGTGAGCGACTTTCTGCGCAGCCATCCTCTCAAACCCCGCGCGCTCTGGAATCGGGTGAAGAAACTCATCCCGCTGGAGAGACGACGACG